>JAWWPV010000523.1:0-4729 GCA_033854775.1 Trebonia sp. | reverse complement strand
CCAGGCTGGTGGCAGCCCGTGTGAAGGGCGCAGCCGTTTCTGCTCTTGGCGGCATCAGCTGCTCACCGGCCACCAGCCTGGGCTGCGGAGGTCGGCGAGCTTGCTGCCTGACTTCAGCCCGCTGCCGCTGAGTATGACGACGGGACTGTCACCGGCCCGCTCGTCGCCCCCCTCACCCAGGCGCATCATGCCAGCGAAGCCAACTGCCGCGGTCGGCTCTACGTAGCAGCCGCTGTCAGCCAGCCGCAGTGCGGCGTCCTTGATCTCTGCCTCGCTCACGGTCACGGCGGATCCGGCGCTGCTCCGGATGGCGTCGAGCAGCTGGCGTCCTCGTGCCGGAAGTTCGCAGGCGATCCCCTCGGCGAGGGTCGCCCGGCCACGGCCGCGCGGCTCCGGGGCTGCGAGTCCGTGCGACATCGCGTCAGCGACAGAGTCGAAAGCTGCGGACTGGACCGCGATGAGGCGCGGCAGCGTGTCTATGAGGCCGCCGCGCCTCAGCGCGTCGAATCCCCGGAAGAGGCCCAGGATGATCCCGCCGTTCCCGCAGGGCGCGAAAACCGAACTCGGGGACTGCCGGCCAAGCTGTTCCCAGAGCTCGAAGGCCATCGTTGCGAGGCCGGCGCCGAAGTCAGCCGACCAGTTGTGGCTGGCGTAGAAGCTGCCGGCGGCCGCCGCCATGGCGGCCCTGGTGGCGTCACGCCGCGATCCTTCGACGGGCTCGAGCCGCCCGCCCACCGCGGCAATCTGCGCCAGCTTCATCGGCGAGTTGCTGGCTGGCACGAAGACCCTGCAGTCGATGCCGGCCGCGGCGCAGTACGTGGATATCGCGGCGCCGGCGTTGCCGGACGAATCCAGGACGATCTTCTTGACTCCCATCTCGGCCAGCCGTGCGACCAGGACCGCGGCCCCGCGGTCCTTGTAGCTCCCGCTGGGCAGGAGGTAGTCCAGCTTCAGCCGTGCGCCCAGCCCGCCGCTCGTGATCAGGGGGGTGGCCTGCTCGCCGATACTCACCCGGGCACCTTCGTGCACGGGCGGGAGCAACGACGCGTAGCGCCACACGCCGGAGCGGGCCTGGTCGATATCGGTCAGCGATACGGGCGGCGAGCTGACATCGAGTACCCCCCCGCAGCCGCAGCGCCACCTCGGCTCGGCGAGGCCGTACGTCTGGCTACAGACGGTGCAGAGATACCGCACGATCAGGTCGTCCTCCTGTTCCGTCGGCGCCGGCTAGGCGAGGCGCGGGTTAGCGGACACCGTGACGAGCCCGTGTGGATTGCTGGCCTGCTCGAAGCACCAGGCAAACGCGTCCGCCTCGACGCCTGCCATCAGCAGCAGCCGGAGCAGGACGGTGGCGTGGGCGGTGTCGATGCCGACGGCGGGGACCAGCCCGTTCGAGATGAGGTCGATCTCCGAGCCCGGGTAGGCGTACGTGCTCCTCAGGCCCTCCCCGGCGTTAGTTCGCGAAGCCACGACGACCGGGATCTGGGCAGCTACCTTCCTGAGGATCGGCATGATCCAGCTCGGCACGTGCCCGCCGCCGAAGGCTGCCAGCACCAGCCCCTGGTATCCCGCCACCGGTGCCGCCTCGATGAGCCCGCCGTCGTCGTCGAAGAACACGGTGGCCTGGCCCACCCGTGCGCCAGGGGCGCCCGGTGGCACACGGACGTGGAACCGTCCGTTCGGGCGCACCAGGATCCGGACCCGGTCCTCGCTCACATGGCCCAGCGGACCGGTGAGCGGGGAGCCGAACGTCGCGGTCGAGCTGGCATGCCGCTTGCGGACCTGGCGAGAGGCGTGGATCTCGTCGTTGAAGACAACCACCGTGCCGAGCCCCCGCGCAGCCGGGCTGGCCGCCACCCGGATGGCCGTGAGCAGGTTCGCGGGGCCGTCCGAGCCGGGAAGGCTCGAGTTCCGCATGGCGCCGGTGAAGACGACCGGTACGTCGAGCGACGTGAGCAGCTCGAACGCGTAGGAGGTCTCCTCCAGCGTGTCCGTTCCCTGGGTGACGACGATCCCGTCGACACCGGTCCTGGCGGCCTCCTCCACGAGTGATCTGAGCTCGAACAAGTCCGTGAGCCGCAGGTCGCCGGACGGCACCATCCTGATCGAGTGAACTTCGAGGGCGGCGACGTCGCTCGCCTCCGGGACGCCGCTCAGCAGCTCCTGGCCGGTCAGCCGCACGGTCGCCGCCGCTCCGGAGTCCGCTGAGCTCGCGATGGTCCCGCCGAGCGCGAAGACAGCCACGCGCGGGAGGCTGCTCATGATTGCGCCGTCCCGCGCGGGTGCCGGACAGCGATCGCGTCGACCTCGACCAGGATGCCCCGCAGCTGCGATCCGACCGTGGTACGCGATGGATAGGGCGGGGTGAAGTACTCCTGGTAGACGGCGTTGAATTCGTCGAAGAACTTCAGGTCCGCGAGGTGAACCGTCACCTTGACAACCTGGCCGGCCGAACTGCCCGCCGCCGCGGCCAGTTGCACCAGGTTGCGGAGCACGGCGTGTGCCTGTTCGGCGAAGTTTCCGGGAATGACCGCGGTGACCGCATCGACGGGGCGCTGCCCGGACAGGAACACGAAGTCCCCTGCGGTGACCGCCTGAGAGTACGGGCCGCCCGGGCCGGGAGCGTGGGGCGTGCTCACAGCTGAGATGCTGATCGGCCGGTCCGGGTGCTGCGCGGCGTTGTCCCGTGCCACTGGCGCTGATCTCCCCTCGGGTCAGAACGGATTCCGGGCCTTGAAATCCGCGGTGATCTCGTCCATGGTCTGCCAGGAGACGCCCTGGTGACCGCTGATGTACTCGGTCAGCCGTTCCAGCATGAGGAGCACCTGTGGCCGGCCGCTGACGTCCGGATGGATCGTGAGGGCGAACACCGCGTAGTCCATCTCGCGGTACACCCAGTCGAACTGATCACGCCACATCTCTTCGAGGTGCCTCGGATTCACGAATCCGTGGCTGTTGGGCGAGTTCTTGATGAACATCATCGGCGGGAGGTCGTCGAGGTACCAGTTGGCGCCTATCTCGACCAGCTCGATGGGCGTTCCCCGGACCAGCGGCTTCATCCATTCGCTGGCGTCCCTGGAGTAGTCGATGTTCGTCCAGGAATCGCCCACCCTGGCGTAGAACGGCAGGAAGTCGTTGTAGGCCTGGCTGTGGTCGTACGTGAAGCCACTGGCAATCAGCAGCTCCGCGGTCTGGGCAGACATCTCCCACCACGGGGCGACGTAACCTCGTGGCCGCCGCCCGCTCACCTTCTCGATGAGGCCGACGCAGTGCTCCAGGACCTGGCGTTCCTGGGCCGGGGTCATGTCGATCGGGTTCTCGTGCGAGTACCCGTGCGCCCCGATCTCATGACCACCGTCCACGACCATCCGTACCTGGTCGGGGAACGTCTCCAGGGAGTGCCCGGGGATGAACCAGCTGGCCCGGATCCCTGCCCGTTCGAGAAACGTCAGCAGGCGCGGGACACCGACCTCACCGGCGAACATGCCTCGCTGGATGTCCGAGGGCGAGTTCTGGCCGCCGTAAGAGCCCAGCCAGCCCGCCACAGCGTCAACGTCGATCCCGATGGTGCACCTGATGTCTTTGGTCACAATCGCCTCCTAGTCACTTCCGGCCAGCCAACGGCCACCGTCCACCACGATCACGTGCCCGGTGACGAACGACGCCTCATCGCTGCCGAGGTAGAGGAAGGCGGCGGCAACGTCGGTGGCCGCGCCCACCCTCCGGACAGGTGTCCCCTCAGCCTGGGCCGCAACGCCATCCGGCCCGAGGGAGTTGACAGAGTCGAGGGATTGCGGCGTGGCCACGACTCCGGGCGCCACCCCGTTCACCGTGATCCCCGCGGGGCCGAGCTCGACAGCGAGAGAGTTGATCATGCCGACGAGACCGGCCTTGCTCGCGGCGTAGGACGTGTGCTCGACCCAGGCCTGCAACGGTCCGGAGACCGAGGTGGTCGCCAGGAGACGACCCCAGCCCCGCTCGCGCATATGCGGGATGGCGGCCTGGAAGCAGCGCCAGGCTCCCGCCAGGTTGACGTCAAGAATCGCCTGCCACTGATCGTCGCTGACCAGCTCCGGCAGTGGCTCGCGCCGGGCGATCCCGGCGTTGGCCACGACGATGTCCACGGATCCCAGCTCGCTGACCGCTCGATTGGTCAGCTGCAGCACGTCCTGCCGTTCGCGCACGTCGACCTCCGCGACGACAGCCCTGGCGCCCAGGGCACGTACATCGGCCACCACGGGCCCGATGTCGTGACCGTCCGGCGGGTACCAGGCAAGAGCGAGGTCCGCGCCAGCAGCGGCGAAGGTGCGTGCCGTCGCCGCGCCGATTCCGGATGCAGCGCCCGTTATCAACGCGACGCGCGATTCAAGCGAGAACACGTCAGCCACCAATCCGCGCTCTAGAGCGTGACATCGCCGCCGTTGGGTCCCAGCGTCTGCCCTGCGTAGTAGGACGAGTCATCCGATGCGAGGAAAACGGCGGTCGGAACCACCTCATCCACCTGGCCGAAGCGGCGGATCGGCAACTGGCTGAGCTTGCGCTGCACCCATTCCGGTGACTCGCTGGCCAGCATCTCGGTCTGGATGGGGCCTGGAGCGATCGCGTTGACACCGATGTTGAGGTGCGAGACCTCGCGAGCCAGGGCCTTGGTGAATCCGATCACGCCAGCCTTGCTGGCGCTGTAATGCGCCATCGTCTCCCCTCCCAGCTGCCCCAACTGGGAGGCCAT
>JAWWPV010000522.1:0-2799 GCA_033854775.1 Trebonia sp. | reverse complement strand
TGTCAAGTCAGAATCTCTCGGGATGAACACGCATAGTTGCTCCCTGAAGAAGAATATTTGCGAATTAACGTCAATATATTGCACGTCGATATCGCCAACCTTACAGTCATGTCAACGAAGCCCCCGGCCTTCCCGCGTCTGCGGTTCAAGGAGGAACGCGACATGAGCGTTAAGGGATGTGCGTCGGCGTTGTGGCACCACGGCCTTCGGTCGCGGCGACTAGTGCCGCCCATCGTGCTGGCCATATTGGTGGCGCTCTTCTGCGGCTTCCACGCCCCGATGGCGCGGGCGGCCTCATCGCCCTCCACCCCGATCTGGTCCACTCAGCTCGACTTCGACAACAACGGCACTGCCTGGTCGGAGTCCTTCTTCGCCGGGCTGGCGTCCGACGGCCTGACGACCGCCGAGCTCAACATGCCGTGGGGCACGATCGAGCCCCAGCCCGGCACGTTCAGCTTCACCGAGTGGGACACCGAGCTCGCCAACGCCAGTGCCGCCGGTATCCAGCTCATCCCGATCTTCTGGCAGGCCGGCTGGGGGGGCAGCCCCGCCCCGTGGATCAACGACCTCGAGGTCGGCAGCGGCGGCGCGCAGGGCCAGGCGCCGGAGTGGTGGGACCCGACTGAGCAATCGGAGTACTTCACCTACGTGGAGGACACGATCCAGAACGCCGTCAGCCAGCCCGGCGGTTACGGCGGTGCGATCCTGGACTACGGCTACCTTGACGCCCAGTGGGACCTCAACGGCGCCGGCGGCGGCTATGCGGCTGACGACATCAGCGAGTTCCAAAACACGTACCTGCCGCAGACCTATGGCACTATCGCCACGTTCAACTCCGATAACGGCACGTCGTACAGCTCGTTCAGCCAGGTGCCTGCGGCCGCGCCGGGCCAGGCCCTCTTCGGCGTCTTCCAGGCGTTCCGGGCGTGGAGCGTAAAGACGACCTACGGGCAGCTGACCGCCGACGTGCGCAACATCACCGCCAGCACCCCGCTGTACTACTACTTCGGCGGCGGCTTCGGCAACGCGACGTCCTACGCCAACAACCCGGACACGTTCTTCCAGCTGGCGAAGCAGTACAACGTCACCGTCATCGACGACGACGCCTCGTCCCAGGGCCTGACCCTGACGTTCGGCAGCCTGGCCCGCGCTTATGGCGTGAAGGTGGCGCAGGAGTGGACCGCGCCGCCCGACAACAGCCAGCTCGCCGCGAAGGCGGCGTCGTGGATATCCCTCTACGCGATGGGCCTGCCCGACGGCGGTGGCGAGGACTTCTTCATCCATGACGGCACCGAGAAGGACACCGTCGGCTTCCCCATCTACACCAGCTGGCTGCCGGAGCTGAAGGGCCTGTCCGGCACGTACCCGCAGCAGCCAGCCGCGGTGTACATCGACTTCTCCCAGGGCTACGGCAACACCAGCGGCGGCAGCCTGGGTAACGTCGAGAACGAGATCGCGAACCTGTGGCTGAACTACCAGGCCGGCTTCGCCGTGGTGACCAGCCAGGAAGTGAACAACGGCGCGGTCAGCCTGTCCAAGTTCAAGGCGGTCCTGCCCCTCAACGGCGTCGACTCGAACCTGACCGCGTACAAGTCAGCCGGCGGCACGGTGCTGACCGAGCCGGAGCAGCTCACCCAGTACACCACCGCGTACGCGCAGATCGACGCCCGAGACGTGGGCAACCTGCAGGCCGTCCCCGCCGTGGCCACCAACGGCACCAGCGCCTCCATTACCCTCGCGAACATCACCTCAGGCACCACTTACAACGACCCGATCGCCTTCAGCCCGGCCGGGCTTGGCCTCAACTCGGGCAACTACTACCTTGTCAACGCCGCGACCGGGGCCGCCGTCCCGCAGACCCAGCAGTCGAACGGCCTGCTGTGCGCGACGGCGAACATTGGCGCGGCGACGCTCGCGCAGTGGAACGTGGTGGCGGGGACGCCGCCCTCCGGCACCGCGTCGTCCAGTTGCCCGGTCACCGAGACGGGCGCCACCTCCGTGACGGCCACGGCCGGCCAGGCCGGCGGCGGGCTGCAGTTCCTCGGCGTCGGCCAGACTAGCTCGGGCTCCGACGGTAACCTCACCCAGATCACCCAGAACGGCGAACCGGCCGTCCAGACCTGGACGACGTCGCAGAGCGGTACCGGCGACGCCAACGTCTACCTGCAGCTCAACCCGCTGTCCGCGGTCGAGGCGGCGGCCAGCGTGACGGTGCAGGTCAGGTACTGGGCCACGGCGGGGCAGGGCTTCACGGTGCAGTACGACACGCCGAGTAATGCTTATCAGAACGGCCCGACAGTCACCAGCCCGGGGACCGGGACATGGACGACGGCGACCGTGCAGTTGACCGGCGCGCAGTTTGAGGAGGCCCAGAACGGCGGCGCCGACCTGCGGCTGAACGTCAGCAACGCCAGCGCGCCACTGATCGTGCAGAGCGTCACGATGTCCACCACCGGCAGCAGCGAAGGCCCGTACGGCGGCACGCCGGCGGCCATCCCCGGCACGGTGCAGGTGGCTAACTACGACACTGGCGGGCAGGGCGTGGCCTATAACGTCACCTCGGTCAACGGCACCGGCAACAGCTACCGCCCCGACGGGGTAGACCTGGAGACCTGCTCCGACACCGGCTGCGGGGATAACCTGGGCTGGACGGCGGCGGGGCAGTGGTTCAAGTACACCGTCAACGTCGCCACCGCCGGCACCTACACCGTCAGCTTCCGGTTCGCCTCGCCCAGCGGCGTCACCGACGGGCTGCACATCGCCAACTCCGCCGGCACCAACCTGTCCGGTAACGTCAAC
>JAWWPV010000521.1:0-3266 GCA_033854775.1 Trebonia sp. | reverse complement strand
GCGGACACCGTCCTCGCTACCGCGTTGCACCAGGCCACTGACTACGGCCTGGTCTTCCTCCTCGCCGAAGCAGACGACTGGCCGCGCACCTGGTACGCCCGCCGCGGCTTCACCCCCATCGGCCGCTCCCACGTCTTCACCCGCCCCGAAGGCGTCGCCTGAACCAACGGCGGCCAGGCACTGGCCTGGGCTCGATGACGCTGCCTCAGCCCGGCCAAAGATCTTGGAAACTTTGCACAACGTGGAGATAAGGCACGCGTAGCACGTGCGGAAGCTCCACGTAACGCCGAGTTTCCACGTTACGGCCACGGGTGCACCGCAGTGCACCCGGCAAACCCGGCGTACGAGACGACCCAAGGCAGCGACGACGCCGACGTTAGCTAAACGACATCGGGGTGTCGGCGAGAACGTCGCGCACAGGTCAGCCCGTTCTGTGCGGCTCTGGTGGCAGCCGCCAAGCGTGGGCGCCGCCGCGCAATTAGGCGAACCGGGAGTGCCGCGCCGTCTCGGCCATGAGCACGGCGTTATGCCGGGTCGGGCGCGCCGCCGGTCAAGCAAGGCCTCCCGCCGCGTCCGCCAGCCGGCCGAGCGTCGCCGCCAGGTCCGCGACCAGGAGAGCGAGCAATCGTTCCCCCTCGGCGGCGGACGCCCCCGCCGGGTCGCCGAGCACGCCGTTCGGACTGACCTGCCGGACGCCGCCCGTGCGCAAGTCGGCCATGATCTCGCTCAGCGGCCTTGTCTCACCCGCCGCCGCGTCGTCGAGCCGGACGTCGCCCGGCGCCAGCGCGAGCATGATCGACGTCTCCGTCCGCCCCGCGTGCGCGTCAAGCACAAGCGTCGTGCCTGGCTGCCCTGCGCGGCCCTCGTCCCGCGCGTCGCCCGCGCGGGCTGCCGCCAGCAGGGACGGGCGCACGCCCGCGTGCCACACGTGGCAGTCGCGGCCTTCGGCCCGCAGCGTCCCGAGGGCATCGCCGATCGCGCCCACGTTCCCGCCGTGCCCGTTGACGAGCAGCGTCGCCGGCCAGTGCAGGGACGCATGGCGGCCAAGCTCTACCAGCAGAGTCGACAACGCGACATGTCCGATCGACAGCGTGCCAGGGAAGGCCGCGTGCTCACCGCTCGCCCCGATCGCGATCGCCGGCGCGAGCCCGACCCCGGCCCGCCCGGCGCACGCGCGCTCCGCGACGGCGACAGCGATCCGCGTGTCGGTATCGAGCGGCAGGTGCGCCCCGTGCTGCTCAAGCGACCCGACTGGCACGACAAGCACCCGCCGCCCGCCCGCCTCAACGTCCGGCCAGTGCGCGGTCGCCAGCGTCCACCCGGCGTTCCCCGGACCGGGCGGCGACTGAGCTGGCACCGGGCCATGCTACCGGCCCGCCGCCCGCCGGTTACTACCCCGGCAGGTGGCAGACGGCCTCGATGTTGTTGCCGTCGGGGTCGCGGACGAACGCGGCGAAATAAGTCGCGTGGTACTCCGGCCACAGCCGCGCCGCGTGCAGCGCCAGCGCCCCTTCCGCCACCGCCACGTCGAAGAAGGCCCGCACGGCAGCCCGGCTCGGCGCCGCGAACGCTATGTGCGACTCCCGGAAACCTTCCCCGGTCGACTGAGCGCCGATCCAGAAGTCCGACTGCGGCGGCACCCCGTAGCCGATCGTGTCGCCGAAGTCCAGAATCCGCTGCGCGCCGAGCGGTTCGAGCACCACGTCGTAGAACGCCGCGCTGGCGACCAGGTCCGCGCACTGAATACTCACGTGATCAAGCACGCAGTCATTCTCCCACCTGTTCCGCCCCGCCCGGCTGAGGCGCGCTGGCCCCGTAACCTGGCGCTCAGGTTCCGCGCGAGTACGTCAAAGTGGGGTTCGCCGGCCCAGGCGGCCCGGTTGCCGATGACGTAGAGGCGGCGGCGGGCGCGGGTTACCGCCACGTTGAGCAGGTTCGGAGTACGCGTGGCGAAGGCGCGGGCACCGGGCTGGGCGGGGTTGCCGCCGAGGACGAGGATCACCACGTCGGCTTCCTTGCCCTGCATGGTGTGCACGGTGCCGATCCACTTCCTGCGGTCATCGGCCGAGCAGGACTCGCCGAACACGTGGCGGTGCACCCCGGCCGCCTCCGCCGCGACCTGGCGGAAGGGGCTCAGCACGCGGACCAGGGAGGCCTCGACACCATCGGCGAGCAGTTCGCACAGGAGCGCGCGGAGCTGTTCGCCCTCGGCCGGGACCCAGTGACCGCGGGCGACCCCGGACCTGACGTCGAACCAGCCGTTACGGCCAGGGAACGGGGCCCGGTCCCCGGTGCCGAAGACCATCAGCCCGTCGTAGGCGATCTCGTTGCTGACCTCGAACATCGGCCGGTCGGACCGCCGGTGCACCCGCAGCGGCGTACCGACCCAGGTCACCCCGCAGTCGGCAAGCGATGCCGCGGTCGGCCCCGCCGGCGGCTGCGCGGTGTCAGGCAGCAGCGTGCCGTAGCGCGCGAGCCGGTCGGCGACCCGCTGCACCGAGGTGCGGGACGGTGCCCACTCCTCGGCGACGTCGAAGAGCCGCAGCAGCGCCTGCTGGCCGCCCCATGGAAAGGTCACCACGGGCTCGAGTTGCAGGGGATCGCCGACGACCACCGTCCGCTTCGCCCGCCAGATCGCCCCGGCCGCCTGCTGAGGCGGGGCCTGCCCGGCTTCGTCGACCAGCAGCCAGCCAATCGATTCCGGGCCGAGGCCGCCGAACATCGCGGGCACCGACGCGAAGGTCGTGGAAACGACCGGGACGACGAGGAACAAGGTCTGCCAGGCGGCGCGCAGTGCGCGGTCACCCGGCCTGCTCTTGCCGCTGAGGACGTCAACGAGCACGTTCAGGTTTTCCCTGATGCGGCGTGCCTGCGCCGTGATGAGCGCCTTGTGCAGGGCGAGCGCGGCGAGGAACAGCTCGGTACGCGCGGCGGCGAACTCCGGGTCCGCCCACGGTGCCGTCAGCTCCCTGCGGGCCTCGGCGGCCGCGTCCCCGTCGGCCGGCGCGCCGAAGAACTCCGGTCCTGACGGGAAGTGCTCGCTCCACCGCTGGCGTCCCCGCGCGATCGCCTCCTGGGCCGCGGCGCACTCGGCGGTCAGGCGGCGCAGCGTGGCGGCGGCCTCGGCCCGTGCGTGCACCGCCGCGGCGAACTGGGCCTGGACCTGCGCGCTCGCCCGCTGTGCCGTGCTCACGAGCGACGCGCAGTCGCGCAGCGCGGCATCAAGGGCGCCTTGCCTGGCACGCCATTCCTGCCTGGCGCCGAGC
>JAWWPV010000520.1:0-2824 GCA_033854775.1 Trebonia sp. | reverse complement strand
GCCCCCCGCGGCGGGGGCACTGCCACCCCCGGCGTGACCCTGGGCAGGCTGCTACTGCGTCAGTCGGCTGCGCCGGTGACCTCGCCCAGCGGGCCGATGGCGCCCGCCGCGGGGATGGCGGCGGCGGATTCGGCCGGCCCGGGCCGCTGCTCGCGGGCGTGGAGCGTGTTCTCCAGATCGGCCTCGATCTCGGCCAGGAGGCTCCGCCTGCGGCGGCTCACGGCGACGAGCCAGATCGCGCCCACGAGCACGGTGGCGCTGGTCATGGCCAGGTCTCCCTCGTCGCGGCAGCGGAAAAGCCGCGAGGATGGCTCAGGGGCCCGACGCCGCCGGCAAGCCTGCGGTTACTTAGCGGAAGAGGATCCAGAATCCACGCTTTTGGTAATTGTGTGGACGCGAACGACACCAGGACCGGAACTTTTCGTGTTAATTTGGTCACCGAAGTTTCACGACTGTGACGCGGTAGGCCTCGTTAGTTAAAACTAGTGACGCCTGCGTACGCGGCGGCATTGGCGGGCACAAATACTCATCCGGAGCGTTCCAGGACCTGAACTGGGTCGCCGACCCGGATCGAGCCCCCGCCATCCGGGATCATGTTCTGCCCGAAGACCAGCTGCTTGCCGAACCGGCGGCGCTGGCCGAGCAGGGCCAGAGGCTGCCGGCCGCGCTCGGCCGTCATCTGATCGATCGTGGTGACCTGGCAGCGCCCGCACGGCTTGGCCACCCGGAAGGACACGCTGCCGATCCTGATGCGGCGCCAGCGATCCTCGGCCCACGGGGGCGCGCCGTCGACCACCACATTCGGCCGGAAGCGGTTCATCGGCACAGGCTCATGGCCGTCCTCGGTGAGCCAGCGGCCGAGCGCCTCCAGCGAGCCAGTGCTGGTGAGCAGCAGCGGGTACCCGTCGGCGAAGCTCACCCGGTCCCCGGGGGCCCCATAGTCCTGATCCACGTCCCGGCGGGTCGGATCGTCCAGGTAGACGAGACGCACGGCTCGGCCCAGGAAGCGCGACAGCCAGCCATCCGCCTGCTTCCCGGCTGCGGCGGCGTAGAACCTGGACTTCCATACCGCAACGAGAACCATCTCGGCCTGGTCGTCCGCGGACGGCGCACGCACCGTCAGCGGCGGGTGCCCGGCGGCCGACAGGGTGATCACCCCGGCCGCCGAGCACGGCTCGTGCCCAGCCTGATCCGTTCCGGCCGCCGGGTAGGCCGCGGTGACCAGGGCCAGCGCCGGTTCCTCACGCTGGCTGACGAACCGGCCGTTGCCGTCGATCACGAGCCAGCGGCGGTCGCCGGCCAGACCCCACGGCTCGACCACGGACTCGCCGAGATCGACGGCCCGTCCGGCCTTCAGCGGGTAGATATGGATCGACGCGAGGCGGCCGGATCCTGCCGCGCCGTTCATCGCGGGCTCCTCGCCGTGTGACTGCCTCCCGCCACCGTAAACCGGGCCGGATCGCGCGGGCAGCGGCGGCAGGGCAATGTCCGCTGACAGGAAACAGCCAGGCTGTCACGAGCAGGCGCGGCCGTCGCGGTGCGGCGTAAATTGCAGCTTCCGGATCAGCCCGCACCCGCAGCCGTTAGTGCGCCGCTTCGTACTTGCGCTCCACGTCGGCCGGGATCCGCCCGCGGTCGCTGACCACCATGCCCTGCGTCTTGGCCCAGTCCCGGACGCTGGCGCTGTGCTGGCGGCTGCTCGCCGTCCTGCGGCCCGCGGCGGGAAGGCGCCTCACCTTCCTCGCATGAGGGATGAACTGCTGGGCCACCTTGTCCAGGCCCCGTCCATCCTTCGCGCACAGGTCGATCTCGAGGACCTGCCCGTCGATGCTGATCGACCGGGTCCGCGTCTCCTTCGTGCCACCGCAAAGGTCGCACGTCACCGTGACAGTAGTCTGTATCGCCATTTCCCCACCCCTGAAGCTCCGTTACTGTTCGGCGTGAGGATACACGATTCAACCATTCACCCACGTCAGGGACTCGCCCAGCGCGTGAGTCATACAGCCCGGATTCCGTAGTCCCGGCGTCACTCAGGCAGCCTCGGGAGTGGCCAGGGCGTCAAAGTCCCCGGTTTTCGCCCTCGCCAGGAACGCGGCCCACTCTCCCGGGGTAAACACCAGCGGGTCACGGCCGGGGAACTTGGAGTCGCGTACCAGGACGTTGATACCTCCCGCGCCCTGGCGCCAGGCGATCTCTACGCAGTTACCGTCGCCGCTGTGACTGGACTTGCGCCACACCGGGCCTGAACCGTCCATATCTCGCACGCGAGGCGCCCTTCTCTAGCTGGCAGCCAGTGGTCCCGCTGCCGGAACTGCACTGCCAGCGTGCGATACGCGACCGGACGGCAATGTTGCACCCGTCTTGATGATTGCCTTGCGGCCCAGGTCAGCAGGGCCCCGGCACCGTCGTGAGGTGTCCGGCATGACGGACCTTCAGGTGGCCGTCGTTCAGGCGGCGGAGCGCTCGGCGGCTGGCCGGCGGCGCAGGCTGACGCTCGAGACGGCCGGCGGCGTGTAGGCCACGTCGTTGGGGCCGGCGTCGGTCCCGGGCGGAGCGATCTCGTCGATCCGGTCGAGGACCTCGTCGTCCAGGGTGACGTCGGCGCCGGCCAGCAGGTCGTCGAGGTGTTCCATGGTGCGCGGCCCGATGATCGCCGAGGTGACGCCCGGGTGGGCGATCGCGAACGCCATCGCGAGATGGGTCATCGGCAGGCCGGCCTTCTCGGCGAGCGGGATGAGCTGTTCGACCACGTCGAGCTTGCGCTCGTCGCTGAAGTGCTGCGGCATGCCGCCGGACCGGTGGGTGCCGGCCTGCTGGCCCTTGC
>JAWWPV010000519.1:0-10210 GCA_033854775.1 Trebonia sp. | reverse complement strand
AGCTTCACCTGCATCAGCAGGTCGACCTCATTCGTCAGCTCGGCCAGGAACTGAACGTCGATGTCGAGGGCGGCCTCTCCGGCGCCCGGCAGGTCCACCAGGACGAGTTGCTCGACGCCGCCCACATTGAACGGGCAGCGGATCCACACGTCACGCACGGCATGATAGGGCCGGTCATGGCCTTTTCCCTCTGGGTATGCGACAAAAGCCCGCAATTCACCCATGTTAGTGATCGTCAGTGAGCGCTGCGGACCGAGCAGGTATCCGCGATAGCTGTTAAAAGAATCCTGGGCGTCGCAGAGGCGCTCAAGAAATTGCTGCCGGTAAATCCCGCGGTCGGCCGATCCCCGGCCGCGTGATGAATCGAGCAGGCGATGGTACGGGTACTTGAGGAAATCCTCGGGAGTATCAGGCAGGGGGCCATCGCAGTGG
Source organism: Trebonia sp. (assembly GCA_033854775.1). Taxonomy (GTDB): domain Bacteria; phylum Actinomycetota; class Actinomycetes; order Streptosporangiales; family Streptosporangiaceae; genus Trebonia. The sequence goes on along the minus strand of JAWWPV010000519.1, from coordinate 9,778 downwards.
CCGTCGACATGCAGTGGCCGCAGGTAGCGGTCACGGAACTCTGGCCAGGCGTATAGGGCTATCTTGGCGCTTGCCTGCCCGGGGCTGTGCTGTATCCGGCTGCGTGCCGCGGTCGTCGGATTGTCGCGCCGCGACGGCAAGACGTCCATTCCGAGGCCAGTGATCGTTCGCAGCAGCGTGCTCTTGCCCGCCTTCGTCCGGCCGATGACGCCGATGTTCACCGTTTCCCGGTGAAACCGCGCGGTCATCGCCGTCATCTCGGGCATCCCCGCCGCGATCATGGCGCGCAGCTCCTGGAAGTCACCGAGACGCCAGTCGCCGCCAATGCTCCCTGCCGTCGCCAAGACGACGTCCAGGGTTTCCGCAAGTTCTCCCCAGGCGTGATTGATCTTGTCGATTGATGGTGCTTGCTCCGCGCGATTACGCAAAGCGGATGCAATACTCGCACTAACATCTATCACTGCGGTCCCCCCAGCTTTCGACCGTGCGCGAGTTTGACCAGAGACCGCAGTGGCCGCCAGCCACCGCTGAAGTTTCTCTTTACTATTTCCCCGCCTGATCCCCGGCAATAGCAACGGTAATGTCAAATTGATTCGACGGTCAAGACGGCCAGAAGTTTAAAGGACTTTCCGCGTGCCTCGTTTCCGGCAGCTCGCGGAAAACTCAGCCGAGCTGGAGCGCCGCCCCCGCGGACCGGGAAGCCGGTGGGCGGCGCCGCCGGGCCCGCTACCCTCGTACACATGACTGCCGAGTCCCTGTACCGGAAGGTCGCCGGGGACATCAAGGCGGCCATCGCCGCCGGCGCCTACCCGCCCGGCGCGCTGCTGCCGTCGGAGGCCGAGCTCGCCGAGCGCTACTCGGTGTCGCGCGGCACCGTGCGGCAGGCGTTCGCCGCGCTGCGCGCCGACGGCGTGATCGCGTCGCGCCGGGGCGCGCGGCGCGTGGTCATCGGCGGGCCCCGGGTGCAGTCGTTCGGCGAGCTGCTGTCGTTCTCCCGCTGGGCCCGGGCGATCGGCGAGGTGCCCACGGGGCGCGTGGTGTCACTGGAGCGGCGGTGCGCTACCGATTCCGAAGCCGCCCGGCTTGGCGTGCCCGCGGGCGGGTTCGTGTACTTCCTGGTGCGGGTGCGGCTGCTTTCCGGGCGGCCCGTCATGCTTGAGCGCGCCGCCTACCCGGAGAAGGTCGGGGTCCTGGTCGCGGGGCTTGACCTGGCCGCCGACTCCATCGCCGAGCGCCTCGAGCAGCTCGGCGTCGTGTTCACGGACGCCGAGCACGTCATCGACGCGGTGGCCGCGTCGGCCGAGGACGCCCGGTGGCTCGGGGTGCGCGCCGGGGTACCGCTGCTGCGGGAGCGGCGGTTCACCACGGACCGTTCCGGGCTGCCGGTCGAGTGGTCCGACGACCGCTACCTGGGGACGGAGACGGCGTTCAGCGTGCGCAACTCCGTGGCGGTCAACGCGCTGTCCCGCACGCCCCGGTCTTAGCGGGGTCCCGGTAGTCCTGGGAAATTTTGGCCGGATACCCCTGCCCTGCATTTAGCGCGGGGCCGGTATCGGCGGGAGATCAGCCGCCGGCTGTCCCTCGGGCGATGTGCCCGATCGACACCACGTCGCCGCTGATCTCGTACAGCACCCGGTACCCGGCCGGTACGGGTCCCGGTGAATCCTGCATCGACTGCTCTTCGCAGCAGCTTTCTCCAAGCCAAGCTCTGACAGCTTCAGCATTGGCGTTTCTGCTGTCGTGATGGCGCCGCTACGCGGAGGGCGGCCGGGAACCGGGGCGGCGGTTCGATCCGGCATCCAGGCGCGGGACGTGTGGTTTGTCATGGCCGGCCCGGGCGGATGTCACCGGGACTGGTCATGGCGGGCACGGGCGGGAATCCTGGTTCGCCGCGATGCTGGACCTATGAGCCCGGGTTCATCCCGAACGGGAGCGAATCGCTGTGCGCGGGCCGCACCGAGCCGGACAGCCAAGGCCGAAATGTCCGCGGGAGGGTCTGTCAACCCGGCAACCCGGGCCCGTCGCCAGCCAACTTGGCTAAACAAGTTTGCAGATGGCTACACTAGTTGCCGTGACGGATGAGTCTGGACGGGTTGTCATTGTCGGCGGCGGGATCCTCGGCACGATGCACGCGGTCATGGCGCGGCGGCGCGGTCTGGCGGTCACGCACCTGGAGCGGGAACAGGAAGGGCGCGGCGCGAGCGTCAGGAACTTCGGCCTCGTCTGGGTCAGCGGGCGGCGGGCCGGCCCCGAGCTCGCCCTCGCGCTGCGCGCCCGTGAGCTGTGGGCGGAGATCGCCGACCTCGCGCCGGGGACCGGGTTCCGCCCGCACGGGTCGCTGACGATCGCGACCAGCGAGGCCGAGCTCGACGTGATGCGCGAGGCGGCCGCGCTGCCCGACGCGAAGCAGCGCGAGTTCGAACTGCTGTCCCCCGGCGAGGTGCGATCGGTCAACCCGGGCCTGCAAGGGGAGTTCCTCGGCGGGCTCTACTGCCGGGCCGACGCGATCGTCGAGCCGCGGCTCGCGCTGCCCGCGCTGCGCGCCTCACTGACCGGCCCCGGCTACGAGTGGCGGGCCGGCCTAGAGGCCGTCGAGGTGGCGGCGGACGGGGTGCGGGATTCCCGCGGCACATGGCACCGCGGCGATCTCGTGGTGCTGTGCACCGGCGCGAACTTCACCGGGCTCGCCGGGGACCACCTGGCCTCCAGCGGCGCGCTCGCCCGCGACGCCGGCGGCGCGGGGCTGCGCCGGGTGCGCCTGCAGATGCTGCAGACCGCGCCGCTGCCCGGATCGCTGACCACATCGGTCGCGGACGGGGACTCGCTGCGCTACTACCCCGCCTTCGAGGTGCCGTCGCGGGACGCGCTGCCCCCGCAGGCGCCCGTGGCGGCGGCGAACCGCGCGCAGCTGCTGCTCGTGCAGCGGCTCGACGGGTCGCTGACCATCGGGGACACCCACGAGTACGACGAGCCGTTCGCGTTCGACGTGACCGAGCACGCCTACGAGCACCTGCTCGCGCGCGCGCAGGTGCTGCTCGGTACCGGACTGCCGCCGGTGCGCCGGCGCTGGGCCGGCGTCTACAGTGAGGTGACCGGCACCGCGGCCCTCTACCACCGCAGCGCTGTCAGGCCCGGCGTTGTCCTCGTGACCGGCCCGGGCGGGCGCGGCATGACCTGCTCCCCCGCGATCGCCGAGGAGACGTTCCGTTGAGCCGTTTCTCTGTCCTCTGCCTCGACATGGCCGGCACCACCGTCCGCGACGGCAACACCGTCATGGAGGCCTTCGCCGCCGCGATCGCCAGCCAGACCCTGCCGGTCCGCGAGTACAACAGCGCGATGAGGTACGCCCGGGCGACGATGGGCCAGTCGAAGATCGAGGTGTTCCGGCACATCCTCGATGACGAGGACGCGGCGCGGGCCGCCAACGCCGCGTTCGAGAAGCACTACGCGGGCGCGGTCGCCGGCGGCGAGATCTCGCCGATGCCCGGCGCGGTGGAGCTGTTCGCCGCCTGCCGGGCCGCCGGGATCAAGGTGTGCCTGTCCACCGGCTTCGCCCCGGTCACCCGCGACGCGATCGTGGACGCCCTCGGCTGGCACTCGCTGGTCGACCTGCTGCTGTCCCCGGCCGACGCCGGCCGCGGCAGGCCCTGGCCTGACATGCCGCTGACCGCGCTGCTCCGCCTGGGCGGCGACTCGGTGGCCTCACTCGCGGTCGTCGGCGACACCCCGGCCGACGTCGAGTCCGGCCTGCGCGCCGGCGCCGGCCTGGTCGCCGGCGTGCTGTCGGGCGACTCGGCCCGCGCCGAGCTTGAGGCCGTTCCCGCGGCGACGGGGCTGCCCGGCACCCCGCTGATCCTGGACTCGGTCGCCGACCTGCTCGGGCACCTCACCTGAGCCCGCCGCACGGAAAAGGGCGGGTCACCGGGGCGCAGTCCGGCAACCCGCCCGCCTGATCCGGGCGGGCGGGGCGCCACCTCCCGAAGTCATTCACGAAAGCAACCGCCGCAGAGCGCCGACCGCGGCGCGCCGACATGGCGCGCGAGTGCCTTTCCGGCGCCTACGGGCTGGTGACCGACGCACAGAATCTCATCACGATCCTTGGCGTCCTGCGCGCGGCCGTACACGCCATTGAAGCGCAGCAGGCGATCCGGCGACGTGGTTTCACCGGTCTTTTTCGACATGGCCCTGCTAAAATCCCCTATAAACGGGAAACTCGGACACAATTGGGGCCATCGGGAAATCCGATAACGGACTTAGCCCCGCGATGTGAGAAATGCCAGATTATTTGGCAATGACCCGTTTCGCGCCATATCGCCGGGCCGTTCAGCGGTCTGCGGCCAGCCGGGATCAGCCGACCGCGGCCAGCCGCGGCCGGCCGCGCAGGGCCGGGAAGCTGCTCATCACGATCCCGCCGAGGATGGCCGCGCCGCCCATGAGCAGGCGCGGGCCGGCCGGGTCGCCGAAGGCAGCCACGCCGACCAGGGCGCCGACGAGCGGCTCCAGGTTGAGGAAGGCCCCGGCGACCTCGGCCGGCACCTGGCGCTGCCCGTAGGCGAACAGGGTGAACGGCGTGAGGGTGCCGACCGCCGTGAGGCCGACGACGGCGAGGACCGCCAGGATGCCGGCGCCGCCGGGGTGCGGGACGGGCGGCAGGCCCTCGGTCAGGGCCGCGACCGGCAGGACGGCGATGGCCGCGCCGACGAACTGCACGGCGGTGATGGCCGCCGGGTCCTGGCCTTCGAGCAGGCGTCGCTGTGCCACGGTCATGGCGGCGATGATCAGCACCGACCCGAGGACCATGGCGTCACCCGCGCCGCTCGCGCCGCCCCCGGTGCCGCCCGCGACCACGGCCACGCCGCCCAGCGAGATCGCGAACCCGGCCCAGGCGACCGGGCGTGCCACGGTGTGGTGCCAGGCCGCGGCCATGACGGCGACCAGGACCGGCCCGGCGCCGACCAGCAGGGCGGCGTGCGTGACGCTGGTCCTGGTGAGGCCGGCGTTCTGGATCAGGACCGAGCCGCCGAGCCCGGCCGCTCCCCAGGCAAGCACGTGCCACCGCAGTGCCGCGCGCAGCGCGGCCCGGTCCACGGTGGCCAGCAGCACCGCGGCGGCGAACCCGAACCGGGCGACGACCAGCCAGCCGGGGGGCAGCCACGACAGCGCGGCCTTGGACAGCGGAACGCTCGTCCCCCAGGCCACGCCGGCCACGGCGAGCGCGGCAACGGCGCGGGCCTGGCTGGTGGCGGCGACGGGGAGGCGGCTGGTCTTCATGCCTCCAAGCGTGCCGCGCACTAGGCCATCGTTTGCCGTCCACCGGGCTTGGCGAAATATAATTTCGTGCTATGGCCATCAAACTGGATGAAATTGACATTCAGCTGCTCACCGCGTTGCAAGCCGACGCGGACCGCACCAACGTGGAACTCGCCAGGCTGACCGGCCTGTCCCCCGCCGCGACGCTGCACCGGGTGCGGGCGCTCAAGGAGTCCGGCGTCATCAGGATCATCCGCGCGCAGGTCGACCCGGCCCTGGCGGGCTTCCCGCTGCAGGTCTTTGTGACGGCGACGCTGTTCCGCCACGACCCGCGCTCAAGCGCCGTCTTCGAAGACCACGTCCGGTCGCTGCCGCAGGTCATCGCGGCGGACAACCTCGCGGGCGAGACCGACTACCTGCTGTCCGTGGTGGCCCGCGACGTCGCCGAGCTCCAGCAGGTCCTGGCCAGCCTGTCCGGCCGTGGCGGCCAGCGCCTGGTGACGTACCTGCGGCTGGCGGAGGTCAAGCCGCCGTCCCCGCTCCCCCTCGGCCCGGCGGCCGCCCCGTCGTCCCCCAGGACGCCCCGGTCTCTGCGCCAGCGCCGCTGACGATCAAGCTGGTTACTGGCCGGCGAGCTGCCTGGCGAGCTGGAGCGCGGAGTCGATGGGCACGGCGTACCCAGCACCAGACCCGTAGCCAATGCTAAGGCCGATGACCTGGCCAGACAGGTTGAACAGCGGACCACCGAGCTCGGTGGAGGGCACGGCGAGCGCGGTGTCCTCGAGCAGCCCGGACAGCCGCTCGCCGTCCAGGGTGACGGGCACGTCGATCCCCGTGATGGCCCCGGTGCTCAGCAGGACGCCCTTGGCCGTCCAGGTGCCGCCGCCCGAGGCCACCCGGTCATCGAGGCTGAGGCCGGCCGCCGTGCCGACCGCGACTGGAGTGAACCCCGTGCCGGACAGTTGCAGCAGCGCCAGGTTCCCCTCCTGGTCAGAGCCGACCAGCCGGGCGGTGTAGGTCTTGCCGGACATAACCAGCCGCGCGGTCAGCGTCCCGGCCCCTTGCAGGCCATGGTCGGCGGCGAGCACGTAGCCGGAGCGGGTGATCACGATGCCGGACCCGAGGGCCGTCCCGCGGTCGGACCGGAGGGATACCACGCCGGGGGCGGAGTACTGCAGGACGTTGTCCTGCTGGTCCTGGCCGGCCCCGTTGTCGTCCTCGACGAACACGGCGTCCTTCGCGGGCGGCGAGGGGATCCGTGCCGCCGCCGAGACCGACCCGTGCAGCGCGCTCGTCACCCCCACGGCGATCCCCGCCGCGAGCAGCGCCGCCGCCACCGAGGCCGCCGCCCGCACACTCCGTTTTCCCCACAGTCCGACCGGTGCCGCGGGGCTTTCTGAAGTGACCTCCTCAGGCTCGGGCTCATCGCCTTTCCCGTCCGCGGCGTCAGTTCCAGCGTCCGACATTTCCCTGACCTCCTCAGCGGGTTTACGGGAGAAAAGTAAACCGCCCCACCGCGAGCCGCAAGCGGAATCCGCAGAATTCCACCGCGGGGCAAGAAGCCGATGAAGTCATTTCATTCTTCTTACGTATAACTCGTCAGGCAGTCCGGCGGACGCCCGATAGGCTAAGCGAGAGCCTGTGCTGGTCGTCCGGTGTTCAGCCGGCCTGGTCGCCGCTTACGGAATTGGCGCCCCGGGCCTGGCGGGTAGAGCCTCTGTGGCGTATTCCAAATTGGCCGCCGGCAGCTAAAGAGAGTATTACGGTCCAGGTTCCGCGGTCAGTCACCTCCGCACTGCGCCGTGGAAGAGGACGGCCAGCTCCGCGGGGCGCAGCGAGTCCGTGCGCCGCCACAGCTCCGCGGGAACGGTGTCCCGCTGCCGGACGGAGCGCGCCGCGCCGAGGCCCGCGCGGCGCGCGAGGTCCGCGATCTCCGGCGGGGTGAAGCACGAGCGCCACGGCTCGCCCCATTCCGCGGACGCCTGGGCGACGAGGCGGCCGAAGAGTGCCCCCGCCTCGTCACGCGCGTCCGGCGGGAGCATGTAGTCGGCGATCAGCTCGCTGCCGGGCGCGAGGCCCGCGATCGCGGTCATCGTCTCGGTGATCGCGTCCGCCGCCAGGTACATCGTGACGCCGAGCCAGCCGAACACCGCGGGGGCCGAGGGGTCGAACCCCGCGCCCGCCAGGCACCGGCCGAGGGAGTCCGCCGCCAGGTCGGCGGCGGCGAAGGTGACGTTGCCCGGGACGGGGATCCCCGCGGCCGCCAGGGCCGCCCGCTTGACCTCCTGGCTGGCGGGGTGATCCACCTCGAACACGCGCACCCGCCCGGCCAGCCCGTCCCGGTAGGCGAAGGAGTCCAGGCCCGCGCCGAGGATCACGTACTGGGCGACGCCCGCCGCGACTGCCCGGGCGAGGGCTTCTTCGGCGTACCGGCTCCGGCAGGCCACCTGGACCCTGGCGCCCGACAGCACCGGGTGCGTGCCGTGCAGCGTGTGGTAGCCGATCAGCTCCTCCGCCTGGTCGCCGAGGAGGCGGCCGGCGAGCGGGTCCGTGAAAATCCTCGGCTCGTCGTCCACGATCAGGTGCGCGGCCCGCGCCGCCGCTGCGGTCAGCGCCGTGGCGCTCGGCCGCCCCAGGCCAGGCTGTTGATTCTCCATGGCGCGGAGCCTATTACCGGATTAGAACATCATAACATATCAATCATTTTTTCACAAGCTCTATCGCATAACAGTTCTATATGAAATCCCGGGATCGTCGCGCCCCTCAGTCGTCCGCGCCTTTTAACTGGCTACTGGCACTGTCCACTGGCAGATTCGAGCGCGCCGCTCGCAGCATGACAATCGCAGGGATACAGCCACCGACCGGCAAAGCCTGGTGCTGTCACCGGGGGCTGGCTGCCAAACGCGACGCAACGATGACTGGTAGAACGGCTGTGACCATGACAAATGCAGAGCTCAAGAACAAGCTCGTCAGCGCCGCGAACAGCGTCGACTACGCGTACCGCGAGGCCGGCGACGGCGGGGTGCCGCTGGTCCTGCTGCAGCACTTCCGCGGGAACCTCGACGCCTGGGACCCGGCGCTGATCGACGCGCTGGCGTCCGGCAGGCGGGTCGTGACGTTCGATAACACCGGGGTGGGCGGCTCGTCCGGGAAAACGCCGGACACCGTGGGGCAGATGGCGCGCGACGCCATCGCGTTCATCACTGCCCTGGGGCCGGGCCAGGTGGACGTCCTGGGGTTCTCGATCGGCAGTTTCGTCGCGCAGGAGATCGCGCTGATCCGGCCGGGGATCGTCCGCAGGCTGGTCCTGGCGTCCTCGGCGCCGCAGGGCGCGGCCGGGATGCACGGCTGGGCGCCGGAGGTCATCGGCGCGGTCGGCACGCCCCAGACCAGCCCGGAGGGGTTTCTCGGGGTGTTCTTCACCCGCTCACCGGCCAGCCGGCAGGCCGGGCAGGAGTCGCTGCGGCGGATGTACGCCAGGACCGAGGACCGGGACACGGCAACAACCTGGCAGACCCGCGAGGCGCAATACGACGCGGTGTGCACCTGGGGGATCCCGGACCACGCCCTGCTGGAGCGGCTGAGCTGCATAGAGATGCCGGTGCCCGTGACGTCGATGGATTCCTGACCGGGCCGGCGTAATGAACATCGGCTCGTTCCCGCGTCCCGGGTCGCGGCAGGGGTTCCGTTTTCCACAGGACTTGTGGACAAGGGTGTGCGCAACGCCGGCACGGGCTGTGGCCAGGGCTGGGGATAACGGTGGATAACCTGTGCATAATCGCGGGCGATAACACCGCTGACGTGCGCAAACCGTTGTGCATAAGGATGCGGCCCTGTGGATGATCCGCACCGGGAGGCGAAAACTCACCCGTTATACTCGGTGTCGAGCAACCCGAAGATGACATCGTCCGCCCACCGCGCGTTCACCCACGACGAGCCCCTGATGACTCCCTCGCGGGTAAAGCCAACGCGCTCGGCCGCGGCGATCATCGCGTGGTTGTCGGTCAGGGTCTCCAGTTGCAGCCGGTGCAGGCCCCGGATCGCGAACCCGTACCTGGTGAGCACCCGCACTGTGTCCTCGCCGAGGCCCCGGCCACGGGCGGCGGGTCGCAGCGAGAGCCCGAGGTGCGCCGACCGGTTGTGCAGGTCGACCGCCCACAGGAGCGCCTCGCCTGCGAGCTCCCCGGTCGCCAGCTCGACCACCGCGAAGGCGGCGGCGTCCGACCCGGACGGCGCTTCCTCCCCCGGCCAGTGCGGCGAGCCGGGGCCGAACGGAATGGGCACCCACGGCCGGTGGTCCGACCTCACCAAGGTGTCGACGTCCTCGTACAGCTCTCCGTGCAGGATCCGCGCGTCGTCCTCACGGCGCGCCCGCAACATGACAAGCTCTCCACGCAGCATGCGGTGACCCTATCCCAGCCGGAGGCACCGCGCGCGAGCCGAAGGGCTCCGGGCGCCAGGAGGCGAGCCGGGAAGTCAGAGTGAGCGGGAAACACCGCGGGGCCGGGACCGTGAAGGTCCCCGCCCC
>JAWWPV010000518.1:0-5078 GCA_033854775.1 Trebonia sp. | reverse complement strand
TTGACGCAGGTCCAGGCCCGGCCGCCTGTGGCGTCCAGGGTTGCGGTGATGCGGCCGGCGGTGGCTTCCAGGTCGATCTTGGCCGCGCCAATGGTGCCGCGCCGGTAGACCGGCGCAGTCAGCTCCGACCCGATGTAGGTCAGGGCCACGGTGCGGAACCCCGGGGCGAGCAGGCCCTTGCCGTTCAGGGCGGTGATCCAGCGTTCCCAGTCCGCGCCGCCCATCACGGCGACGGTCGCGTCCTTCTCCTCATTGCTGGCCGGGTCGATGGCCGTCTCGCCAAGGCTGGGCTCGCCGTCGGCGGTGAAGCTCAGCGTGCGGGTGACGGCGGCCTGCCCGAGGGGCTTCAGGACGGAGGTGTAGGCGGTGCCGGTGTCGGGGTCGGTGCGCCTGGGGGCGGCGACGGAGTAGATGAGGAAGTCCAGCGGGCCGTACTTGTCGGCGAGGATCGCGGCGGCCTGGTCCTTGGTGGCGTCGGCGAACGCGTCGGCGTTGAGGAAGGTGAGCTCGTCGCCGTAGAGGCTAGAGATGCCGGCGGTGGCGGCGGTGCGGTACCAGCCGGCGGTGCCGGTGCGCCGGCCAGGTGCCTTCTCGTAGCAGATGCCCAGGCCGGTGATGCCGTGGCGGAGCAGCCCGGCGACGGTCATCGCGAGCCCGTACCCGGCCGATGAGCCGATCACCAGCGCGACCGGGCGGCGTCCCTGCCTTCCGTCCGCCAACCGGAGGACGCTGTTGGCGAGGTCGAGCACGGTGCGCTCGCAGCCGGCGGGGTGGGCGTCCAGCAGCAGGAAGCCCAGGCCGGACGGGGTGATGACGCGCTTGGCCATGTGGTCCTCTTTCTCGTGGGGGCACCGGTCCCCGGCGCGCGTGCGTCGAGGATGTCCTGGAGGTCGCCGACAGTCAGCACGCAGCCGGTTTCCTCGTCGGCGACGACGATCCCCGCTGCGGTGAAGATGACCTCGACCAGCTCGGCGAGGGCGAGGCTGTCGATCCCGAGGTCGTCTTGCAGCCGCAGCGCCCGGTCCGCGCACGCGTGTGTGGCCACGCCGCTGACCAGTGACACGGCATCTGACAATAGCGGCGAGATGCCGCGGCAGACGGGACGGCTCACCGGGTGCCCCCGGCGGTGATGGACTCCAGCGGGATAAGCGGCAGCGGCGCGGCAGCCCCGCTGCCTGTGACCTGGCCGCTGATCTCATCGTGCTTGTCGATCAGGCAGGCGCAGGCGTCGCAGAACGACGGCGCGCACTCGGCGCGGGTGAACTGGGCGGGCACGAGTAGAAGCACCCCGACCCCTTGAGCCTCCTCCAGTGCGTCGAACGTCGGCCCGCACCGCTTCTCCGATCCCCACCAGCCGTTGGTGGGTGAGCTTGGAGACGTCGATGCCCGCGCTCGTGCAGGCGATGATCACCCGTTTCAGGGCGCGCATCGCGGCGAACGGCTCCCCGCCGGTCACCGCGACCGACGGCAGGCCGATGCTGGCGAACTCCCCGACAAGCCGGTCCAGGTCAGCATCGCCGAGGGTCCGGCCGTCGCGCATGGACAGCGCGCCCATGCCGCACGATGGGCAGGCGTCGTTGCACTTGGTCGTCAGCTCGAACTCGATCCGCAGCGGCCGGTACGCCACCGCTGCGGCGGCCAGGCCGGCGCGGGCGAACCCGGCCTCGATCCGGTCGAAACAGGGCGCTGCCTGGCTGACGATCCGTCAGCCAGGCAGATCACACAGTGACGTATCCGGTCAGGCTCACGCATAGTATCCTACCGGCGACATGGCAGTCCGGGCTGAAGGCGGGGTGGCCGCGTGACCGAGGGTGTGCCGGTTCCGAAGATCGATACGTCCGTGCCGCATTCGGCGCGGATCTGGAACTACTGGCTGGGCGGGAAGGACAACTACCCGGTCGACCGGGAGGCCGGGGACAGGTACCGCGAGACGTTCCCGCAGATCGTGGACGTCGCCCGGGCGGGGCGGTACTTCCTGGCGCGGGCGGTGCGGTTCCTGGCCGGGGAGGCCGGCGTCCGGCAGTTCATCGACGTCGGGACCGGGCTGCCCGCCGCCGATAACACCCACGAGGTCGCGCAGCGGGTCGCGCCGGAATGCCGGGTGGTGTACGTGGACAACGACCCGCTGGTGCTGGCGCACGCGCGGGCGCTGCTGACTTCCTCACCGCAAGGCTCGTGCGGCTACATCGACGCCGACATGCGGAACCCCGCCGCGATCCTGACCGCCGCCACCCGGACACTCGACCTCACCCAGCCAGTCGCCGTACTGTTCATGGGGGTCCTCGGACACATCGCCGACTATGACGAGTCACGCGCCATCGTGGGCGCCATGCTCGCCGGCGTCCCCGCGGGCAGTTACCTCGCGCTCAAGGACAGCGTCGGCGTGCTGGCGCGCGCCAATGCGAACGAGCAGTATGAGCAGTCCGGTGCCGTGCCTTATTTGTCCCGCACGGCCGCGCAGGTCGAAGGGTACTTCGCGGGACTCGATCTCGTGCCACCTGGCGTGGTTTCGGTGGCCGAATGGCGCCCCGACCCCAGCCCGTTCCCCCCGCCGCAGGTAGACAGTCTCGCCGGGGTGGGGCGCAAGCCGTAGAGCTGTTCGGGGACAGGGGCGGCCCCCGGCTGCGCCGGGGTAGCCTGTTCTCGTGGACCGCGGTGACCGCGTCGTCCCGGGCGCGTCAGGGCTTGCGGGCCACTCCGCCGTAGATGTTCACCTCGGCGGGGGCCGGGCGCGGGGCGTCGCCTTGCGGTCGCCATTCCGACACGAGCACCACCCCGGGCGGGACGAGGTCAAGGCCGGGGAAGGCCAGCCGGGCGAAGTCGCCGGAACCGCGGACTTGCCCGCGAACGCCCCCCGCCCGGTAGGCGCGCTCTGTGCGGGCCCACCCTTCGCGGTCGTGCTCGCCGGTGGCGTGCGTGGCCACCAGGTAGCTGCCGGACGGCAGGGCGCTGAGCAGGGTGGCGATGATATCCCCCGGCTTGTCCTCATCCACCATGAAATGCAGGATGGCGACGAGCATCAGCGCGACCGGCTGACTCAAGTCAAGGACCTCGCGGAAGGTGGGGCTCGCCAGGATGGACTCCGGGTCCCGCAGTCCGCGGTCGGCAGGCCCGTGCCGATGTCGAGGAACTGCCGGATGCCCGCCTCGCCAGCGAGGAACCGGACCGCCCGTCCCATGAACGCGCGGTTCTCGCGCGCCGCGGTGCGCGCGGACGGCATGTTGGCCTGTATCTTGTCGGATGTCCCGGTGGCCGGGAACCCGGTGCCGCAGATCGATACCGATCGGCCACATCCGGCCCGGGCGAGCACCGGCTGTTCGCTGCCTTGGGCCGGGGCCGGGAAGGTGAGCCTCGTTAGAGGGCGCTGCGGTGGTGGGCGCCGTCTACCTCGATCCAGGCGCCGTTGACGTAGCCGGCCAGCTCGGAGCAGAGGTAGACAATCACGCTGGCGATCTCCTCTGGGCGCCCCATGCGGGCGGCCGGCACGCCGGCGTGCTCCTTCATCCAGCGCGTGCGCTCCTCGTGCGTGTCCACCCCGACCTGACGGTTCATGTAGCCGATCGCGTTCTGGGTCTCGATCCAGCCCGGGGCAACGGTGTTGACGGTGACGCCGTACTGCGCGTACTCGTCGGCCACCGTCTTGAGCAGGCCTATGGTCGACGGCCTGGTCGCGTTCGCGACGACGTGGTGGATGTCGCCCGCCGGTTCCTTGGCGGTCGCCGAGCCGACGTGCACGAAGCGGCCCCAGCCGTCCGCCTTCATCGCCGGCAGCACCGCTTTGAGCAGGTAGACCGTGGACATCGTGTACGCACGGAACGAGTCCAGGTAGACCTCGGGGTCGGCGATGTCGTCGAAGTCGCCTGGGTGGATGAACATAGTCTGCCCGATCACGATCGACGGCGCGCCGAGCTCACCGGTCACCTGCGCGACGGCGGCGGTGACCTCGTCCGCATGAGTGATGTCGGCGGTGACGCCGATGGCGGTGCCGCCGCTCGCCGTGATCTCGCCGACCGCGTCGTCGACAGGACCCTTAGTGCGGGCGACGATCGCGACCTTGCAGCCCTCGTCGGCCAGCATCTTCGCCGCGATGCGGCCCATGCCCTTGCTGCCGCCGGTGAAGAAGACGACCTTGCCCGCGATGCCGAGATCCATTTTCCGCTCCTCTCTACTGGGGTGCCGAGATGACGGTCTTGCTCGTGACGAGGTCGGCGATCTCGGCCGGCGCGTAGCCGATCTCGCCGAGAACCTCCGCCGAGTGCTCGCCGATCCCCGGTGCGGGGCGGCGCAGCTCGGCGACCTGATTGTCGAACTGGACCGGAGGGGCCGCTATCTTCAGGCCTTTGCGGGTCGGGTGGTCCATCAGGTAGCCGTTCGCCTCGGCGGCGGGGTCCGCCAGGACCTCCTGGGGGGTCGCGAAGAACGAGAAGATGCAACCGCGCTCGCCGAGCCGGGCCGCGATCTCGTCCTTGGTGAGCACGGCGACGGCTTCGGCGAACGGCGCGGCCAGGTCCGCCCAGGCCGCCTGCCGCGCGCCTGGGTCGGCGTAGCGCTGGCCGAGCTCGGACAGGCCGAGTGCCTCGGTGGCCGTGTCCCAGTAGCGTGCCTCGTTGATCATCATCAGCATGACGAAGTAGCCGTCCGCGGTCCGGTAGGTGAGCGTCAGCGGGCTGCGGATCGTGTCCAGGTTCAGCTGCTCGCCGGTCAGCGAGGTGTAGGCGAGGTCGGGACCGAGCGTCCACATCGCGCTGCCGAGCAGGGACGCGTCGACGACGCTGCCCGTGCCGGTGCGCGCGGCGCGCACCAGCGCCGCGCAGATCCCGCCGGCCAGGAAGGTCCCCGACGGGACGTCGCCGAGCGCCGGCCGCTGCAACGGCGGGCTGACCGCGCCCGCCGCGCTCAGCACGTGCCCGAGGCCGCCGCGCGACCAGTACCCCACGGAGTCGTAGCTGCCGACCTCAGCGCCGGGGCCGCGCTGCCCCTGGCCGTGTCCCCGCGCGTAGACGATCCGCGGGTTGATCGCCATGACCTCGTCCGCAGTCGTATGCAGCTTCCGTTGCACTTGCGGTAGCTGGTTGGTG
>JAWWPV010000517.1:0-3498 GCA_033854775.1 Trebonia sp. | reverse complement strand
CGAGCAGCAGGACTTCGCCCGCTGGCTGGCCAACTCGGTCGTGGTGGCGGTGTTCGTCACCCTCGGCCGGATCCTGTTCGACTCGATGGCCGGGTACGCCCTGGCCCGGCTGCGGTTCCGCGGCCGGGGCGGGCTATTCGCCGCGGTCATCGCGGTCATGGCGGTACCAGGCGTTGTGCTGCTCATTCCGACGTTCCTCGTCTTGAAGGAACTGAACCTCTTCAACACCTACCCGGGAATGATCCTGCCGCTGGCGACTGACGCCGCAGGGGTGTTCATCATGCGGCAGTTCTTCCTGACCGTGCCCCCGGCCATCGAGGAGGCCGCGAAGATCGACGGCGCCGGCATCTTCCGCACGTACTGGTCGGTGGTCCTGCCCATGTCGCGGCCGGCCCTGATAACGCTGATGATCTTGTCGTTTCAGGGATCATGGAACAACTTCTCCATGATCCTGGTCGCGCACTCGTCCCCGTCACTGGACACGCTCACCACCGGTGTCGGGCGCCTGGTCAGCGGACAGCTCGGCGCCGGCTCGCAGTACCCGCTTGAACTAGCCGCCGCGCTGGCGATGACCATCCCGGTGGCGATCATCTTCTTCGTGTTCCAGAAATACATCATGCGCACCGGCGAGGGCGCGATCAAGGAGTGAGCCGGTCGCGCCCGTGGACGCTCCCTGATAATAGATCCGAAGTGCCGCGGCCGGGCAGGCTGCTGACGATGGCCACCTTGCGCGTCATGACGCCGCCAGCGCGGGGTCGCTCGGGTGCGACGTAAGCGGTGTGGTCTCCACCGTCATCCAGGCATCCAGTGGGAGCGACTTCAGGATCGCCTGCATCTCCGTGCTGTCCCGGGCCCGCCACAGGCCCAGGGCGCGCCCCTCGCCGGGCAGCCGCCACAGCCGCAGCAAGTGCCCCTGCCCGGCCAGTTCCTTCGCACGTACGGCCTCGCGCGCCTCGGTGTTTTCGACGGTCTCGGCGGGTGTGCCCTCGGGTACGACGGTGGTGAAGGTGGTCAGGAACTCCGCGGCGCCCATCTTGGCCGGCAGGCCCGGGTCGTTCGGGTGCGGAGAGAGCGGCGTCACCTCGTCGGTGCGCCACACCCGCAGCGGCATCGAGACGAGCACCTCCTCGAGCCGGGCGTCATCGGCGGCGGCGAACAGCCCGAGCGAGCGCCACTCGCCCGGCCGCAGCGGCGGGCGCCACAGCCGCAGCAGGTGCCCCTGCGCGACGAGCTGGCTCGAATGTGCCGCCTCACGGGCGCGGACGTCCACGACCGCCTGGTCTGGCGTTCCATCGGGAACGCGGGTGGTCATGGTAACGAGGTACTCCACTGGTGGCGCCTTCCGGTTTTTGCCGAACGGATGGTGGTGTTACGGGTCGGGACCATGATCCCGTCATGAGCCGCCCGTCTGCCCGGCCGACTCGTCCGCCAGGTACTGGGCGTACCAGTCCGGCCAGTTCGGGTCGGCCTGCCCCGTCTCTTCCTCGTGCCTGCCGTGCGCGGCCGCCGCGCGCCGCAGCGCCGCCGCGAGCCCGGCCACGGAGTCGAAGGACGCCAGCGCGGATGTCGCCCGGCCGGGCAGGCGGGCGGTGACTTCCTGGACGAACCAGGTGTTACCGTCCGGGTCGCTGAACGAGACCCACGAGCCGTAGGTCTGGTGATCCTGGGCCGGGCCGGGCACCCGGGCCTGCGTCCCGGCGTGGTGAAACACGCCGGTGGCGTCGTGGAAGACCTCGCTGACATCGGCGCCGCGGGCGGCCAGCTCGGTCCGGGCCGCATCGATGTCGGCGACAACGAGCTGCAGGCCCTGCGCCGAGCCCGGCGCGGCCGAGGTGACCTGCGTGCCGAAGATGACCGAGCACGCCGAGCCGGGCGGGGTCACCTGCACCACCCGGAAGCTTTCGTCGACGGGGAAGTCGGCGTCCAGCCGCCACCCTAGCGACTGGTAGAAATCCCGTGCCCGGTCCACGTCGGAGACAGGCAGCACCACAACCTCGAGCCTCGTGTCCACGGCCGCTGCTCCCCTGCTTGATTCACCTGGTTTCTACGGTCACACCATGCCCGCCACATCGCGCCCGTGAACACCCCGGCCGACCCCCCGGTCAGCCCGCAACCCCGGAGGCATCTGCCGCGTGCAAGGGCTCCAGCAGCCGGCACCAGAAGCCATGCCCACACAGACGCCGGTCACGCAACCCTTCACCCACGCGCCGGGTCGGCACGAAGAGCCGTTGAGGTTCCTCCTCGTCGGAGCCGGGGCGGTCGGCGGATGCGATCGTGCTGGCGGTGAAGTCCGACGATCTCGACGGGGCGATGGCCGACATCGGCCCGGCGGTGAAGCCGCCGACCGTGATCGTCCCGTTCCTCAACGGCATGGCCCACGTCGAGGCCCTGACCGGCCGGTTCGGGTCAGCCGTGCTCGGCGGGGTGCTGCGGATCGCGACCCAGCTCGAGGACGACGGGACGATCCGGGTGCTGACGCCCCAATTCGACGTCGAGCTTGGCGAACTGGACGGCTCGCCGGGCACCCGCGTCGACCGGCTCGCGTCGGCCTTCAAGGACGCCGGAGCAGACGTCACCGTGCCAGGAAACATCATCGATGCGATGTGGGCCAAGTGGGTGTTCATCGCCAGCCTCGGCGCCGTCACCACACTGATGCGGGCACCCGTCGGCGCGATCGTGGCCGTGCCAGCAGGACAGGGGTTCGCGCAGTCAGTGCTCTCCGAAGCGGCAGCCGCGGCCGCCGCCGGCCGCCACCCCGTACCCGCCGGGCAGTTGCACGTGACCGGGCAGGCCCTCACCGCCCCGGGGTCGCCAGCCACATCGTCACTGACCCGCGACCTGATCGGATCTTGAGCACCGCGGTCAGTTCTTACGAGCCCGTGATCTGCGCCCGGTGCCCGCGTCCCGGGGCTATCGTGCGATGCGTGAGTGCTGAAGGGACGGGTCATTGGTAGCGGCAGTGGTGATCGGCGGCGTGTTCCTGGCGGGCATGGTGGCCGCGGCCGGGTACGCGGCCTGGGCACTGCCGGCCGGCGCCCGGGTGCCGCTGAACGCGGGGACCCCCGAGTTCAGCCTCTGGCTGCCGAAGCCCGCGGGCCTGGCCGCCTGGCTCGGGGCTGGCGTGGTAATTTTCGCGGCCCTCGCCTCGGTGACGCTGAGCGGCCTGTCGGCCAACTGGGCTACATCCATGCGCATCGTCCTGCTGCCGGGCGTGATGATGGTCGTGCTCGCGGCCGAGGCGGGAGCGGTCATCACGGCCCGGCAACGGGCCGATGACCGGGTGCCCGAGGCAGTGCCGGGAGAGGGAGTGCCGGGAGAGGGAGTGCCGGGAAGCGAGTAGCGCCACCCCGCGCTATCTCTGCCGCGCAAGCGGCGGAATATCCGGCCATCGGCGAAGCCGACCGTGCGCGCGGCTGCCTCTATGATCGCGCCGTGCCCGATCAGGTGCTCTGCGCGTTCTACCCGGCCGGTAGGATTCGCCCGATTACGTTCTCGCGA
>JAWWPV010000516.1:0-3603 GCA_033854775.1 Trebonia sp. | reverse complement strand
CGAAACGCATGGCTCTGATCGTACGCCCGGCCCCTTCTTCATGCCGGTTCGCGTAAGGTTGGGCGGCGTGCGTGTCGTTCTCGCTTCAGCGTCCCCCGCCCGGCTTGCCGTGCTCCGCGGGGCCGGGATCGCCCCCGAGGTCATCGTCAGCGGCGTCGACGAGGACGCGTACTCCGCGCCGAGCACCGGCGAGCTGACGCAGGTCCTGGCGTCGGCGAAGGCGTCGGCCGTCGCCTCCAGGCTGAATGACGGCCTCGTGATCGGCTGTGACTCGATGCTCGACCTGGACGGGCGGGCCCATGGCAAGCCCGCGTCGCCGGCCGAGGCGGAGGCACTCTGGCGGGAGATGTCCGGTAAGACCGGCACGCTGTTCACCGGTCACTGCGTGATCGACGTGGCCAGCGGGACGTGCGAGGCGGCGGTGGCCGCGACGACGGTGCGGTTTGGCACCCCCACAGATGCCGAAATTTCGGCGTATGTCGCCACAGGCGAGCCGCTGAACATGGCCGGCGGCTTCACCATCGAGGGCCTCGGCGGCTGGTTCGTCGACTCGATCGACGGCGATCACAACAACGTGATCGGGATCTCGGTCCCGCTGCTCCGCCGCCTCTTCCGCGACCTGGGCGTCACGATCCCGGAACTGTGGGGCCAGTACCGGTAAGTTCAGTACAGGAGGGTCGAGTAGTGCGCCTCGGCGTAGTGCGCCTCTAGCTGCTCAAGCGTCTCCGGCGTGTCCTGCACCGCCTTGGTCAGCGACGGGACCGACGGCAGCGCGTCGACCGACGGCCACTCGTCAGGCTGCCACAGCTTCGACCGCATGAACGCCTTCGGGCAGTGCGAGAAGACCTGTTCCACGTCGATCACCAGCGCGAGGATCGGCCGCTTGCCCTGCACCGCGAGGTTGTCGAACCACGGCGCGTCCCTGACGAGCCGCGCCCGGCCGTTGATCCGCAGGGTGTCGCTCCGGCCGGGGATCAGCGCGATGAGCCCGACGTGCGGGTTGGACAGCACGTTCAGGTAGCCGTCGGCCCGCTTGTTGCCCGGGCGCTCGGCGATCACGACGGTGCGCGGGTCGAGCACGTGGATGAGGTGCCCCGCCGGGTCGCCCTTGGGCGACGCGTCGCAGTTCCCCTCCGCGTCGGAGGTCGCGAGCACGCAGAACGGCGACGCGTGCAGCCACTCGATCTGGAGCGGGTGCAGCGCCGGCCGGACCTTGGTCGCGGCGCGCCCCGAGGCGCACCCGCCGAGCGCCTCGTGCAACTCGGCCGCGGAGGTGATCTCGGTGCCCCTGGCTTGGGTGCCAGCGGTCTCGGTAACGTCCAAAGCAGCCTCACAGTCTGGTGAGCGACTGGGCCCCCGTCGACTCCGACAGCAGCGCCGGCGGCCCGATGATCTTCCGGTCCGGCTTGCCGACGACCTCCTCGTCCTTGCCGTCGTAGTCGAACAGCTCAAGGACGTGCCTGATCGCCTCAAGCCGGGCGCGCTTCTTGTCGTTGGACCTCACCACCGTCCACGGCGCGTCGGCCGTGTCGGTATAGAAGAACATCGCGTCCTTTGCCTTAGTGTAATCGTCCCATTTGTCCAGGGACTGGATGTCCATCGGGGACAGCTTCCACTGCCGCACCGGGTCGACCTGCCGGATGACGAACCGCGTCCGCTGCTCGGCCTGGGTCACGGAGAACCAGAACTTCGTCAGGTGCAGTCCGGAGTGCACCAGCATCCGCTCGAGCTCCGGCGCCTCCCGCATGAAGTCCAGGTACTCCTCGGGGGTACAGAATCCCATCACGCGCTCGACCCCGGCCCGGTTGTACCAGGAGCGGTCGAACATCACGATCTCCCCGGCCGACGGCAGGTGCGTCACGTACCGCTGGAAGTACCACTGGGTCCGCTCACGCTCGCTGGGCTTCTCCAGCGCCACGATGCCCGCCCCGCGCGGGTTCAGGTGCTCGGTGAACCGCTTGATCGTGCCGCCCTTGCCTGCCGCGTCCCGCCCCTCGAAGACGAGGACGATCCGCTGGCCGGTCTTCTTCACCCAGTTCTGCAGCTTGACCAGCTCGATCTGGAGCAGCCGCTTGTGCAGGTCGTAGTAGTCGCGGGTCATCCGCTCTTTGTACGGGTAGTCCTGCCGCCAGGTGTCCACCGGGGTCCCGTCCGGCCACAGCAGGACCGGATCGTCGTCGTCGTTATCCACTACCCGGAGGCCTGCGAGGATAGCGAGGTCTTCGGGTTCCCTCGATCCAGGCGACGGCAGCTCGTTATACACGCTTCAAATACAACACATAGGAGGAACCAGGTCACGAGTGGGGGCGGGCTGTTCACGCGCGCGTCATTCACTCGTCCCCGTGCACGACCTGCCCGCCGGCGATCGTCAGCGCGACCGAGGTGTCGCCGATCTCGCGTGGCGGGATGGCGTAGATGTCCTGGTCGAGGACCGCGAAGTCGGCGATCTTGCCGGGCTCAAGCGTGCCCGCCACGTCCTCCTCGTGGTTCACGTAGGCCACGCCCCTGGTGAAGGCGTCGACCCCGGCGTCCACCCCGATCGCCTCCGCGGGCAGCAGCGGCACGGTCGTCTCGTTCGCGCCCGGCTTGCCGAGGCGGGCAGAGAGCACCCGGTTGACCGCCACGTGCAGCTCCTGTAGCGGGTCGGCGCTCGACACGGGCCAGTCGCTGCCGAAGGCGACGCGGGTTCCCACCCGGAGCAGCGACGCGATCCGGTACTGCCAGTTGGCCCGCTCAAGCCCGACGAACGGGACGGTGAGCCGGTCGTTCTGCTCGTTCTTGCAGGCCCACAGCGGCTGGAAGTTGCCGGTGATGCCGAGCCTCGCGAATCGCCCCAGGTCAGCGGGGTTGATGAACTGGAGGTGGGCGATGTGATGGCGGCCGCTGATCCGCAGGGCCTCAGGCAGGGCGGCGAGCGCGTCGAGTGCCGCGCTGACCGCCCGGTCGCCGATCGCGTGGAAGTGCAGCTGGAAGCCGAGGTCGGCGAGCCTGCCGACCGCCTCCGCCAGCTCATCGGGCTCGATGAACAGCAACCCGGCGTGGTCGGCGGCGTGGCCGTGCCCGTCCAGGTACGGCGCGCCCATGGCGGCGGTGAAGGTCTCGCACACCCCGTCGAGCATCAGCTTCACCGAAGTGGCGCGGAAGTAGCCGCCTCCGTCCGCCTCCTCCCTGCGCGCTTGCAGGGTGTCGAGCTGGCGCAGGCCACGGAACCGGTCCCACCAGAGCGCGCCGGTGACCCGGCAGGTCAGCAGCCGGTCCGCGGCGGCGCTCCGGTAGGTCGCGAACGTGTCGAGGATGCTGATCTCGCCCGCGTCGCCGACGCAGGCGTCCTGAATGCTGGTGATGCCGAGCGAGTGCAGGTGCCGCTGCGCGACGAGCAGCGCGGCGGTGAGCTCGGCCTGGCCCGGCGGCGGCACGTAGTCGGCGACGATCCGCATCGCGCCGTCGTGCAGCGCGCCCGTCGGGTTCCCCGCGCCGTCGCGCTCGATCCGCCCGTCGACCGGGTCGGGGGTGCTCTTGGTGATATCGGCGACAGCGAGCGCCGCGCTGCTCACCCAGGCGCTGTGGTGGTCGCGGTTAGGCAGGAACGCGGGCCGTCCGCCG
>JAWWPV010000515.1:0-3429 GCA_033854775.1 Trebonia sp. | reverse complement strand
TCGGGAGAGCCGGGCGGCCCGGTTGACTCCGGCCCCTTTGACTCCGGCCCGGTTGGCTCCGGCCCCTTTGACTCTGGCCCCGTTGACTCCGGCGCTGCGGGCCCGTGGCCCGGTGCGGCCGGTCCAGGTTCCGGCAACGTCCTGCCGCATCCGCCCGTCGCGCCCCAGCCGGGCGTTCCCCATCCGAACGGTGCCGTGCATGCGGGTGGCCGCGGGCGTCCTGGTGCCGCGTTGCGTGCTGGCGGAGCGGGGCGCGGGCGCGGTAGCCGGCACCGCAAGCCGGCGGAGCGGCGGTCCTTGCTGACCTCGAAGCAGCGCATGGCGGTTGTGCTCGTGGTCGTCATCGGCGTGTTCGTCATTGGCTTCGCGGACGGCTTCGGCGGTGAAGGCTCACCGACCCCGACGGTCGCGAGTTTCTTGCTCGACTGGCAGTCGGGCCACTACGCGGAGGCGGCCGCTCTCACCAACGGTGGCACCGGGCAGGTGCGGGCGCAGCTCGCGGCCGCTTACACCGACCTCGACGCGACCAACTCGTTCTTGGCCATGACGGGCGTCACGCAGCATGGCAACACCGCGGTGGCCACCTACAAGGCCACGGTGGACCTAGCGCAGGCGGGACAGCAGTGGTCTTACACCGGCCAGTTCGGACTGACCTCGAAGAACGGCCAGTGGGCCGTCGACTGGGCGCCTAGCGTCATCAACCCGCGCCTCGGCGCGGGCGACCGGCTCGCCGTGGTGACGACGTACGCGCCGCGGGCCGGCGTGCTGGACATGGACGGCCGCCCACTGCTCGCCACGTCGGAGGACTACCGGATCGGCGTCTATCCGGGCAAGCTGAAGAACCCGTACGCGACGGCGGCGAAGTTCAGCCAGGTCACCGGGCTAGACCAGCAGCAGGTGCTCGGGCAGATTGAGTCCGCGCCGCCAAGCGACTTCCTCTCCCTGCTCACCCTTGACCCGGCCGGCTACGAGTCGCTGTGGCCGAAGCTTTCCAAGGTGCCGGGCATGACCCACCAGAAGCAGCAGGGGCGGCTGTTCGACTCCTCCGCCCAGGAGGTAGTCGGCCAGGTCGGCACCGAGAACTCAAGCGTGCTGCGCGAGGAAGGCGCGGCGTACCAGCCGGGCACGACCGTGGGGCTGGCCGGGTTCGAGCAGACGTACCAGACCGAGCTGGTCGGCACGCCGACGACCTCGGTCGTCGTGGTGAACGCGGCCGGGCACAGCGTAGCGAAGCTCTGGAGTTCGCCAGGTGGCCACGCGGGGACGCCCGTGCAGACCACGCTGAACAGCCACGACCAGGCCGCCGCGGTGAACGCCCTCGCCGCCGCGGGGAGCTCGGCGGAGATCGTCGCCCTCGACTGGAGCAGCGGGCAGATCCGCGTTCTCGCGTCGCATGAGGCGGACAACGTGCGGCTGCCGGCCGGCGGGGCGCTCAACGCCAAGGTAGCGCCGGGCATGGCCTTCAGCATCGTGTCCGCGGCGGCACTGCTGTCCGCCGGCGTCAACGCGAACCACCCGCTGCCGTGCGAGCCGGTGGCCGACGTGGGGGGCGTGACGTTCACCTACACGCCCGCCACGACGAGCAGCGCGACGCTCGCCGCTGACTTCGCCGACGGCTGCGGCACCGCGTTCGCGAACATGTCCAGGACGCTGACCCCGCAGCAGCTGACCAGCGCGGAACGGGGCTTCGGCATCGGCGCCCCCTGGCAGCTGAAGCTGCCGGCGTTCTCCGGCTCGGCGCCGACGGTGTCGGGCGAGGCGGAGGTGGCCGCGCAGGCCACCGGCACCGGTGGCGTGCTGATGAGCCCGCTCGGCATGGCGACCGTGGCGGCCGAGGTCGCGGCGGGCACCGGGCGCTCTCCCGTGCTCCTCCCGACCGACACGCCGGCCACCTGGCAGGCGCCGCTGTCTGGGACGGAACTGGTGGAGCTGCGGCAGCTGATGCGCCTCGCCGTCACGTCGGGATCGGCGCGGGCGGCAAACCTCCCTGGCACCGCGGTGTACGGGCAGGCAGGCGTGGTCCAGTCGGGCAAGCACTCCTACCTGAGCTGGTTCGTCGGGTACCGCGGGAGCATGGCGGTCGCCGTGCTTGAGTCGGGCAGCAGCGCCTCGCAGGCGGCCGCGGCCCTGGCCGGGACCTTCCTCAAGGCCGTCGGCTGAGGTTGTGTTTGCCCGGGGGCGACCCCGGACCCCCGCTCTCGGATGCCCCGGCAAACAAGAGTTGGCCCGTCCCGGTTCGCACACAGCCACCGGGATGTGGCACACTAGCTCTCGTGACCGGCCTGATCATTATCGGCAGGCGCGTCGGCAGCTAGGGCGGCAGCCCTAGTCGCGGCCAGCGGACCAAACGCTGAGCCCCGGTGCCGGCGCGCAGACCTCTCGCGTTTCGCGAGGGGTCTTTTTGTTTGCTCGGAAACGCGACGGCCGCCACCAACACGACACGGAAGAAATGGAAGCGACGATGCTCGACGACCAGTTCCACGTCTACGACACCACCCTGCGCGACGGCGCGCAGCAGGAGGGCCTGAACCTCACGGTTGCCGACAAACTGGTGATCGCGAGGCACCTGGACCGGCTCGGCGTCGGGTTCATCGAAGGCGGCTGGCCAGGGGCGATTCCGAAGGACACCGAGTTCTTCCGCCAGGCGCAGACAGAGCTGAGCCTGCGGCACGCGACGCTCGCGGCATTCGGCTCGACGCGCAAGGCGGGCGTCGTTGCCGCCGATGACCCGCAGGTGGCCGCCCTCCGTGAGTCACGCGCCCCCGTCGTCACCCTGGTCGCCAAGAGCCACGACCGTCACGTGGAGCTGGCCCTGCGGACCACGCTCGACGAGAACCTCGCGATGATCGCGGATACCGTACGGCACCTAAGCGAAGAGGGCCAGCGGGTCTTCCTCGACGCCGAGCACTTCTTCGACGGCTACAAGTCCAACCCCGCGTACGCGCTCGAGTGCGTCCGCGCCGCCGTCGAGGCGGGCGCCTCCGTGATCGCGCTGTGCGACACCAACGGCGGCATGATGCCGACCGAACTCGGTGACATCGTCCACGCGGTCACGTCCGCGACCGGGGCGCGCATCGGCATCCACTGCCACGACGACACCGGCTGCGGCGTCGCGAACACCCTGGTCGCCGTCGAGGCGGGCGCGACCCACGTGCAGGGCACCGCGAACGGCTACGGCGAGCGCGCCGGTAACGCGAACCTGTTCAGCGTCGTCGCCGGGCTCCAGCTGAAGAAGGGCAAGGTCGTACTCGACGGCGCGGGCATCACGGAGATGACGCGCATCGCGCACGCGATCAGCGAGGTCACCAACGTCACGCCGGACAGCCACCAGCCGTACGTCGGCCTGTCGGCCTTCGCGCACAAGGCCGGGCTGCACGCCTCGGCGATCAGGGTCGACCCGATGCTCTACCAGCACATCGACCCCGCGCT
>JAWWPV010000514.1:0-3285 GCA_033854775.1 Trebonia sp. | reverse complement strand
GTGGTGCCGGCGGGCACGGCGGGGCCGGGGGCGGTTGTGGTGACGGTGCCGTCGGGCGTGACCGAGGTGACGGTGCCGTCGGGGGCGATGGTGTAGACCGCTCCGTCGGGCCCGACGATCACCTGGTTGTTCTGCCCGCTGCCGCTGCCGGTCCCGCTGCCGCCGGTCAGGTAGTTGTACAGGCTCTGCATGAGGCTGGTGCCGGCGCCCACGGTGTACCCGACGCCCAGCCCGCCGGCGGTGACGTTGCCCGCGCCGCCAGCGCCCTTGAGGACGGCACCCGCCGATCCGCCCAGGGCGCCAGGGGCGGCCATGCTGAACGTCGCGGCGGTCCCGGCGGCCAGTGCGCCCTCAGTCCCCAGTGACGTGCCGGCCGCATTGGCGTCGGAGAGCGCGTTGAGCAGGCCGTTGCCGCTGGCCGCGCTGCCCGGCGTGCCGCCGGCAGCGGCAGGCGTGTAGGCGAAGGTGCCATCGGGCTGCATGGTTATGTTGTTGTACAGGCCGTTCAGGTAGCCGTACGTTGCCCCGCCGCCGGCGGCCAGGGCCGCGCCGCCCTTGGCCCCGACCCCGTAGGCGGCGATCGCCGCCGGGATGGAACCGCCGACCTCCGCCGTGCCGATGGCGGCCGGGACCGCGAGCACCGGGCCGCCGATCGCCGCGCCGAGCGGCGCCGCTGCCTTAGCGTCGCTGGCAGCGGTGGCGACCGCCGCCAGGTTCGCCTGCGTCACCGCGTCGTACAAAGACCCCAGCACCGCCGTCGCGCTGGCCGGCATCGCCGTGCCCGGCGGGGCCGTGGTGACTACGCCGTCCGGCGAGGTGATCGTAAGACTGTTATCGGGATTCCTCAGGTAGACACTCCCGTCAATCCCGACCACCAGCTGACTCGCAGGCGAAGCACCCGCCCCAGGCGCAGTGACGCTACCCGGAACCGCAGGCACGGGACCACTAGGCGTAGCCGGCTGGGTATCCGCGACGTCGACGGCGTTCAGGTGTCCGCCGGCGGCCGCGGCGGCGGGCGCCAGCGCTTGACCGGGGCCGCTGGCTGCGACGGCGACCGCCGCCATGCTGCCAAGCAACAGCGGGCCGACGGTAGCCACGCTTGCGACCTTCCGCGATCGCACGGGCGCGATCTTCGCTGCCTCCACCGGATAGCGTGCCGACGGCAGCTCGGCCGCGTACCTCCGCCAGGGGGTATGGTCAGCCACGGCGTCGACGAGATCGCGTGCGGTGGCGACGGGCAGCATGATCGCACCGGAATCGTTGGACCAGCGTGCGACCCGAGCTTCTTCATCGTGCTGGACGCCGACATAAGCGGGCAGCCCGAGGGACGCCAGCCTGTCCAGCAGGCCATCTTCATAAAGGGTCACTACCTGCGGCGCATGCCCGGCGGAGGCCAGCTGCCGGCGGTAATCGGAGTCGGCGAATTCCCGGCCGCGGACGACCGGTACCAGTGCCATCGCTCTATGCCCGTCTCGCAGCAGGCGGTTCTCCAGCGCCGCACCGACAGTGAGCGCTAGGCGGCCATCCCTGATCAAAACCAGATAGACCTGCGACCTCATCATCCGTAACCTTTCGTTAACCGGCGCTTCTCCGTAATTTCCGCTTTACGGTGCCATTAGTTGGATCAAGATCTATATCCAGAACTAAGCGGGAAAGTATCTCGGGTCACCAGATGTCGCATCGGTTATGCTACCGCCTGTTTTGTTTTGTTGGAAGGCTTGTATCGCTGACACGCGATTTTGCCGGCGATGCCGACTGGTACAGCGGGCGCAAGGCGTCTACGGGCCGCTGTTACGGGATGGTCGGGCGGCGGCCCGGCTCCTGCGTCGGCATCTGCTGGTTGGTGGTGGGCACGGTCGGCAGCGGGAACTGGCTGATCTCGAACTGCGACAGGTTGAACTCGCCGTTGGTGTCGGGCAGCTTCGGCGGGTTGAAGTTCGGCTGGTTGAACCGGAACGCCGAGGTCAGGTCCCCGACGTTCTTGCGGCGCCACTGGCTGATGTTGGTCTCCTTGACGCCCGTGATGAGCTCTAGGAGCCGCAACTGGGAGGTGTGGTCGGACAGTTCGGTGCAGACGAGGCCGCCCACCGTCCACGGCGACACGATGATGCACGGGACGCGGTAGCCGAGACCGACCGGCAGGTCGTCGCCGTTGGTGCCGGTCTTGGAGGTCAGCGTGACGTACTCGTCCGGCGTGCCCTTCGGCGGGACGGGCGGAATGACGTGGTCGAAGAAACCGTCGTTCTCGTCGTAGGACAGGATGAACACGGTCTTGGCCCAGACCTCGGGGTTCGCCGCGATCGCGTCGATCTTGGACGCCACGTACGTGGCGCCGGCGGCGGGCGAGGCGTTCGGGTGCTCGTCGAACCCGGCGGGCGGCAGCAGCCAGCTGACCGTGGGCAGCTGGTCGTTGGCCACGTCGTACTCGAAGCTGCCGACCGGCGAGTTCGCCATCGCCTTGTCGAACAGCGGGTTGCCCGGCTGAGCGTTGAAGTACTGGGTGAAGTGGTTGAGCGTCGGCAGTCCGGTCGCGGTGTTCGCCTCGTGGTAGAACTTCCAGCTGACGCCCGCGGCCTCGAGGCGCTCGGGGTACGTGGTCCAGGTGAACTCGGCGTTCGGGCCGCTGGTGGTCAGCGACGGGCCGCCGGCCAGCCCGTTCGGGTCTATCGTCCCGCTCAGCCACATGTCGCGGTTCGGCCCGGTCGGGCCGATCACCGAGCAGAAGTAGTTGTCGAAGAGCGTGAACGCGTCGGCGAGTGCGTACTGGAACGGGATGTCTTCCCTGGTGTAATACCCCATCGTGTACGGGCCGTTGGTGGCGCCGTCCGCGGCGATGTGGGCGGGCACCCAGTTGTCCATCTTGCCGGCGTCGAGCGCCGAGTGCTGGGGACCCCAGTCGTGGCTCAGCGACGGCACTGCCTGTGCGGCCGTGTTGGTCGTGTTGAGCCGGTACGGCAGCAGGAACCCGTCGGGGTTCGCGGGGTCGGGCTGGTAGAAGACCGGGCGGCCGTTCGGCAGCCGGGCCGCGTTGGGGTCGCTGAAGCCGCGCACGCCCGACAGGGTCCCGTAGTAGTGGTCGAAGCTGCGGTTCTCCTGCATGAGTAGCACGACGTGCTTGATGTCTGAGAGGCGGCGCGGAGACGGCAGCGGCGAGGCCAGGGCCTTCCGGACGTTGGGCGGCAGGGCAAGCGAGGCTGCGGCGATGCCGCCCGCGGCGGCAGCACCGCCGAGCAGGCGACGGCGGCTGAAGCCACCCGCGCCGGAAGGCGCGGCTGTGTCGGTCAT
>JAWWPV010000513.1:0-2666 GCA_033854775.1 Trebonia sp. | reverse complement strand
CATGTTCGTCTCTGGAATGGGCTTTTTTACCGACGCATATGATTTGTTCGTCATTGGCATCGTGGTTGCGCTGATAAAGACACAGTGGTCCCTGTCAACCAACCAGGTATCGTGGCTGAACTCCGCGACCCTGCTGGCCTCTGCGGTCGGCGCCCTGGTGTTCGGCCGGGTGGCCGACATGCTGGGACGGAAGCGGATCTACGGCTTCGAGGTGCTGATCCTCGCGGCCGGGGCGATCGCGTCGGCGTTCGCGCCGAACTACACGTTCCTGCTTATCTCCCGGATCGTCCTCGGTATCGGCATCGGCGGCGACTACCCGGTGTCGGCCACGATCATGAGTGAGTACTCCGGCAAGCAGTCCCGCGGCCGGATGGTCGGCCTCGTGTTTGCGATGCAGGGCCTGGGCCTGCTCGTCGGGCCGCTGATCGCCTCGATCCTCCTTGGCTCGGGCGTGTCCAACAACCTCACCTGGCGGCTGCTGCTCGGCCTCGGCGCGATACCCGGCCTGGCGGTCTTCTACCTGCGCCGCCAGATCCACGAGACGCCGCGGTTCGCCATGGCCGGCGGCGCGGCCGACGAGGCACAAGCCGCCATCTCAGCCGCCACCACCGTCAAGTCGACCGTGAGCACCGCCGCGGAGTCCAAGGCGCGGCACCCGCAGAGCATAGCCAGCGGCTACCTCAAGCTGATCCAGAACAGGCGGCTGCTGATCTGGCTGGTCGGCACGGCGGGCGCCTGGGCACTGCTGGACTTCTGCTACTACGGAAACACCATCTCCCAGCCGGAGATCCTCAAGCTGCTGAGCCCGAACGCCACCCTGCTGGACAACACGCTGATCCAGCTGGGCATCTTCGCCGTCTTCGCGATCCCCGGGTACATAGTGGCGATCTTGCTGCTGGACAGGACGGGACGGCGGAGCATCCAGATCCTCGGGTTCGGCATGATGGCGCTAATGTTCCTGATCATCGGCTTCGTTCCGGTTATCGCCAAACACGCCCTGCCCTTCCTGCTGCTCTACGGCATCAGCTACTTCTTCACCGAGTTCGGGCCGAATACCACCACGTTCATCTATCCGGCCGAACTCTTCCCGACCGACGTGCGGACCACCGGCCACGGCATAGCGGCCGGGTGCGGCAAGCTGGGCGCGTTCGCCGGCGCCTTCCTGTTCCCCGATTTCCTTGCCGTCACCCTGGGCCTGAACCGGGCGATGGTCATCGCCGGGGTCGCGGCGGCCCTCGGCCTGTTGCTTACCATTGCGACGCTCCCCGAACCCATGGGGAAAACCCTGGAGCAGCTGGAGGAGGAAGCGTACGCACCGATGCCCGCAAGGGTCAGCGCGCAGCCGGGCTTGGCTAACTGACAACCCCGAACCCGCCGCGGCATCGGCCCAACTGACATTCTCGAGGAGGTGAAGCGGTGCAGCGGTCCGCGATCACGCGGCCGTCGCGCCGTGAATCTGATGACGTATAACATCGTGGTCGGAGTAGACGGCTCAGCGCACGGCGACGCCGCACTGCGCTGGGCGCTCGCCGAAGCCGAAGCACACGACGACGGCCGGGTGACCGCCGTGTTCTCGTGGCAGCTACCGTTCGTGGGCTTTCCCGGCGCCTTCGACAGGACGGAACTAGAGCAGTCCGCCAAGGATTTCCTCATCGGCAGAGTGAGCGCGGTCGTGCCCACGCCCAAAGTCCCGCTGACCCCGCTCGTGGCGGAAGGTGACCCGGCGGAGGCGCTGGTCGCGGCATCCAAGGGGGCGGACCACCTTGTGGTCGGCACCCGCGGCCGAGCACCGTTCATGGGGGCCGTGCTCGGCGCGGTCAGCCTGCGCTGTGCCACAGCCGCCACCTGCCCTGTCACGCTAATCAAGCTGCCGGGCGAGGAACCGGAAGCTTAAGGCGGCCGGGTAGGGACCGCGGACGTTATCGTGATCCATGCCCTGGGCCTGCCCGCGCCCGCCGGCGGCGGCGTGGAAGCCGAGAACGGCGGTGGCGTCGGGAGCGGTCACTCAGGCCATGCCGAGCCCCTGATGATGTCAACGAAGTCCGCACGCGTGAAGCCGGGCATGAAATGAGCGAGTACGTCGTCGTTCATCGTTCCGAAGGTGGTGTCGGGGCGGTCCTTCATCCCGTCGTAGAAGGCCTGCAGGATCTCGTTCTTGAAGTCTGGTCGCGGGTGCGCCGCCACGACGGCCGCGACCTCCTCAGCCGTGATCTGGTCGAGGTCGAGCCCCAGCACGTCGGCCTCGACGCCGAGGCTGACGAGCGCCGTCTCCGGCTCCAGGTGGTTGGGGACGCCCGGGGTGGTATGCAGCGCGATGCCCAGCCACACGGCGCGGGCCTGCGCGGCGCTGCGGCCGTGAGCGAGCAGAAACTCCCGCGCCAGGTCGGCGCCGTCGACCTCGAAACGCTGGTCGGTGCGCCGGTAGCGCTCGGTCAGGCCGAGGTCGTGGAACATCGCGCCGACGTAGAGCAGCTCGGGGTCGGCCTCAAGCCCGCGGTAGCGGCCCTTCAGGGTCGCGAAGAGGAACACCCGGCGGGAGTGATCGAACAACAGCGGGGTGCTGTCTTTGAGGACCAACTCGGTGGCCTCGCGGGCCAGCTCGGTATCCGGGATGTCGACTCCGGCGATCGTCTCGGTCATGTGCTGCCCCTTTCACGTAGGGCCTA
>JAWWPV010000512.1:0-6178 GCA_033854775.1 Trebonia sp. | reverse complement strand
CCCTGGGGCACCGGCATCCAGAACCCGGCGGGGCCGTCGAAGGTCTACGACTTCGGGATCACCACCTCCGGGTGGACGCGGATCACGATGCAGGGAACGGCCGACACCGAGGTCCAGATTAAGTACTCCGAGCAGCTCAACTCCGACGGAACGGTGCAGAGCGAGGGCAACGGCAGCGCCGGCCAGACGGACACCTACATCCTCAAGGGTGGCGGCCCCGAGACCTACGAGCCGAAGTACGGCTGGAAGGGCTACCGGTACGTCGAGGCGACGACGAGCTCGGCCACCGCGGGCGGCACGCCGCCGCCGTTGCCGCACATCCTGTCGGTCACCGGCGCGGTGGTGCACACGGCGCTGGCCACGTCGGGTAACTTCACCAGCTCGAGCAGCCTGCTGGACAAGATGCACACCGCGCAGGTGAACACCATCCTCAACAACCAGTACTCCTACGGCAGCGACACCCCGGTGTACGAGAAGGGAGGCTGGACCAACGACAACGGCGACTACTCGGACTCGGGAATGGATAACTTCGACGCCGAGGCCTACTACACCCACATGATGCAGAACTTCGACGATTCGCAGGACCCGGCGGGCAACATCGGGTGGCTCGTGCCAACCCAGCCGGGCGGCGACAACGTCGACCCGTTGTGGGGAGGCTCGTTCCTGCTGATCGAGTACAACATGTACCAGAACTACGACGATCTCGCCGCGATCAACCGCGACTACAGCCACATGGCGGCCTACGTTGATGACCTGGCGAGCCAGATCGCGCCGAGCGGCTACATCTACCAGGGCACGACGTTCGGCGACTGGGTGCAACCCCCCAACGCCAACCCGCCCTCCAGCCAGATGCTGGGCAGCATGTTCCTCTACCGGGAGACCGAAGACCTGGCCCTCATGGCCGCGGCGATCGGCAACACCGCCGGCGCGAGCAAGTACGACAGCCTCGCGGCGACCATCGCCGCGGCCGTCAACAACGAGTTCTACGACGCCGCCAGCCATGAGTACCGCGACCCGCTGGGGCTTAACTCCCACGCGCTCGGCGGGCCGAACGGCGTCATCACCTCCTCCGCCTACGACCAGACGGCCAATGTGTACGGCCTCGCGTTCGGCCTGGCTCCGCAAGGGGACCAGCAGGCGATCGCAGCCGGCCTGGCCGCCAACGTCACCGCGCAGGGGAACCACCTGGCCACCGGGGCCAACGGATCGAAGTACATCCTCCCGATGCTGACCGATTACGGATACGGCAACCTCGCCTACCTGGTCGCCACCAACCCGACCGCTCCCGGCTGGGGGCAGTGGTTCCTGCAGTGCGGTGCCACCACCATGTGGGAGGCGTGGGAGAACACTTCATGCAACTCGGCCCGCTCCCGTGACCACGCCTTCATGGGAACGGTCGATGACTGGCTGTTCTCAAACGTCGCAGGAATCCAGTCCACCTCCCCGGGCTTCCGTACGGCCGCGATCGATCCGTCCCCGGTTGCGGGCCTCAGCTCCGCGTCGGGCTACGAGACCACGCCGCTGGGGCGCGTGAGCTCGAGCTGGACCCGCTCAGGGACAAGCTTCGCTCTCACGGCGCAGGTCCCGGTCGGCTCGCGGGCAACGGTGTGCGTCCCGGCGGCCAGCGCCCAGTCGGTGACGGAGAGCGGAGACCCGATCGGCAGTGCCAGCGGCGTGACCGTGACCGGCATGCAGGGCTCGTGCCTGCAACTGCAGGTCGGATCCGGGACATACAGGTTCCACTCGACGATGTCCTGACCTGATCCGCGAACGACAGGGCCCCGGCTCACGGTGCGATCACCGTGAGACGGGGCCCTGTCACACCAGCCCCTGCCGTACCGCCCATACCACGACCTGGATGGACGAGGCGAACCCGAGCCGGTCGCAGATAGCTTTCACCCGGCGGCGCACGGTGCGCTCGGAGGTGTTCATCCGCCGGGCCACGGCGTCGAGCGGCAGCCCGCCCGCTATCAGTCTCAGCACTTCTACGTCCTGGCGGCTCAGCTCCGCCGCCGATCTGGGCGCCGCAGGGCCGGGGTCGGCCATGAGTCGCACCTCCGCGCGTCATCTCCCGAACGCCGCCGCCACCCCGGCGTCCTGCCTGCGAATGGAACGTTTCAACCCCTGGCCTGTAGTCTCAACTTGGCCGGTAGAGGTGTCAATATATGTTCGCGGGCTCGAAACTGAAACGTTATAACCCGGCGATTGCGCGGCTGCCGACATCTCCCAGTCGCCGCGTCACTCGACCGATTATCCCGAACGGAATCAGCATTCTTCGTCCCGCACGCCCCGCTCATCGGGGCTGGTGGACCTGCGAAGCTTTCCGGCGTATCGTGTCGAAGCCGTAGGCGGCGCTGTCCCGCTGATGGGCACGATGAGGGGATGGGGACGGTGAGCATCACGCTGGAGGGCGCACGGGACCTGCGGGGATTCCTGCACGGGCTGCCCGGCGTGGACCGGGTAGGTGCTGAGGCGCGTGCCGCGATGCTGGCGGGCCGGTCGATCAAGACCACGGCCAAGCAGTGGGCGCTTGACCTGGCCATCTCGACGATCGACCTGACCACGCTCGAGGGCCAGGACACACCGGGCAAGGTCCGCGCGCTGTGCGCGAAGGCCAGGCGGCCCGATCCCGCGGACCCGGCCGCGCCCAGGGTCGCGGCGATCTGCGTCTACCCTGACCTGGCGCGCGTCGCCGCGCAGGAGCTGGCCGGCACCGGCATTCACGTGGCGAGCGTGGCGACCTCGTTCCCTAGCGGACGGGCCAGCCTGGACGTCAAGCTCGCCGACGTCAGGTATGCCATCGCCGAAGGCGCCGACGAGGTGGACATGGTGATCGACCGCGGCGCCTTCCTTGCCGGAAACTACGATCTCGTATATTCCGAGATCGTGGCGGTGAAGGAAGCGTGCGCGGCGGCCGGCCATGGCGGGGCCCACCTGAAGGTGATCCTGGAGACTGGCGAACTGGCCACCTACGACAACGTCCGGCGCGCGTCCTGGCTGGCCATGCTGGCCGGGGCGGATTTCATCAAGACCTCCACCGGCAAGGTGAGCCCCGCCGCCACGCTGCCGGTCACGATGGTCATGCTGGAGGCGGTCCGCGACTTCCGCGATGCGCACGGGCGGCAGGTCGGCGTGAAGGCGGCCGGGGGGATCCGCACCGCCAAGGACGCCATCCGCTACCTGGTCCTGGTCAACGAGACAGCGGGGGAGGACTGGCTGGATCCCGACTGGTTCCGGCTCGGCGCCTCCAGCTTGCTGAACGACCTGCTCATGCAGCGAACCAGGATGAAGACCGGCCATTACGAGGGCCCCGACTACTTCACGCTGGACTGAACAGATGCCGAAGTTCGAGTACGCGCCGGCGCCCGAGTCCCGGTCGGTCGTCAGCCTCCGGGAGTCCTACGGACTGTTCATCGACGGCGCTTTCACCGACACCGCCGACGGCCGCACATTCAAGACGATCTCCCCGGCGACCGAGGAGGTACTGGCCGAGGTGACCGAGGCCGGCCCGTCCGACGTGGACCGGGCGGTGACCGCCGCCAGGAAGGCGTACGAGCAGACCTGGTCCCGGCTGCCAGGCAAAGACAGATCGAAGTACCTGTTCCGCATCGCACGGCTCGTTCAGGAAAGATCCCGAGAGCTCGCGGTGCTGGAGTCGCTCGACAACGGGAAGCCCATCAGAGAGTCCCGCGATGTCGACATCCCGCTGGTCGCGGCGCACTTCTTCTACCACGCCGGCTGGGCGGACAAGCTGGAGTTCGCCGGCTACGGGCCTTCGCCTGCGCCGATCGGGGTGGCCGGGCAGGTCATACCGTGGAACTTCCCGCTGCTGATGCTGGCGTGGAAGATCGCCCCGGCGCTGGCCTGCGGGAACACGGTAGTGCTCAAGCCCGCCGAGACGACGCCGCTGACCGCGCTGGCGTTCGCGGAGATCTGCCAGCAGGCCGACCTGCCGCCCGGCGTGGTGAACATCGTTACCGGCGCGGGGGAGACCGGTCGCGCGCTGGTGGAACACCCGGGCATCGACAAGGTGGCGTTCACCGGGTCCACCGAGGTCGGCAAGCAGATCGCGCGCGCGTGCGCGCGCACGCACCGGCGCAACACCCTTGAGCTTGGCGGCAAGGCCGCGAACATCGTGTTCGAGGACGCGCCGATGGATCAGGCGGTCGAGGGCATCGTCAACGGGATCTTCTTCAACCAGGGGCACGTCTGCTGCGCGGGGTCCAGGCTGCTCGTACAGGAGTCGGTGTATGACGAGGTGATCGCGTCGCTGCGGCGACGGCTGGGCACGCTGCGGCTCGGTGACCCGCTTGACAAGAACACCGACGTGGGCGCGATCAACTCGGCCGCGCAGCTAGCCAAGATCCGCGAGTTGTCCGACGTGGGGGAGGCGGAGGGCGCGGAGCGCTGGTCGCCGCCTTGCGAGCTGCCGGCGCGCGGGTTCTGGTTCCCGCCGACGATCTTCACCGGGGTGTCGCAGGCGCACCGCATCGCGCGGGAAGAGATCTTCGGGCCGGTGCTTTCCGTGCTGACGTTCCGCACGCCGGCCGAGGCGGTGGAGAAGGCCAACAACACGCCCTATGGCCTGTCCGCCGGCGTCTGGACCGAGAAGGGCTCGCTGATCTTGTGGATGGCGTCCAAGCTACGGGCCGGCGTGGTGTGGGCGAATACGTTCAACCGGTTCGATCCGGCGTCGCCGTTCGGCGGCTACAAGGAGTCCGGCTACGGGCGCGAGGGCGGCCGGCACGGGCTGGAGGCGTACCTCGATGTCTGACTCAGCCGCTGGTCGCGTTGGCGTGCGCAAAACGTACAAGCTGTATATCGGTGGCGCCTTTCCGCGTTCGGAGAGCGCACGGTCCTACGTGGTGACCGACTCCCGCGGTGGCTTCCTCGCCAACGCTGCCCTCGCCTCGCGCAAGGACGCGCGCGACGCGGTGTCCGCGGCGCGCAAGGCGTTCCCTGGATGGTCCGGCGCCACCGCGTATAACCGGGGCCAGGTGCTGTACCGTGTCGCCGAGCTGATGGAGGGCCGCCGGTCGCAGTTCGTCAGCGAGATCCGTGCGGCGGAGGGCATCGGCTCGTCGAAGGCGGAAACGTTCGTGGACGCCGCCATCGACCGGTGGGTATGGTACGCGGGCTGGGCGGACAAGATCGCCCAGGTCCGTGGCTCGACCAACCCGGTGGCCGGACCGTACTTCAACTTCTCGCTGCCCGAGCCGACCGGGGTCGCCGCCGTGCTCGCGCCCCAGCGGGGCCCGTTGCTCGGGTTCATCTCGGTCGTCGCGCCGGCCATCGTGACCGGTAACACCGTGGTGGTGCTGGCGTCGGAACAGTACCCGCTGCCCGCCGTCACGCTGTCCGAGGTGCTGGCCACCTCCGACGTTCCCGGCGGCGTGGTGAACGTGCTGACCGGACGGGTGGCGGAGATCGCGCCGTGGCTCGCGTCTCACATGGACGTCAACGCCATCGACCTGACCGGCGCGCCCGACGACCTGCGGGACGACCTGGCAGTCGCCGCCGCCGATAACCTCAAGCGCGTCGTGGGGCTCTCGGCGAGCACCGACTGGGCGGCGACGCCCGCCCTGGACCGCATGCTCACCTATCTGGAAACCAAGACCGTGTGGCACCCCGCCGCGATGTAAGCGGCCAGGCAGGTCGTGCCGGCTGGACCTGGCCAGCGCCCACCGGCTTGGTCCCAGGCTACGGCGAGGGGAAGTGGCTGGCGGCCTGGCCGAGGGCCGCCTGGGCCTGGTCCCAGAGGTCGCGGACGAGGTCGGCGGCGGGGGCGGTGGCCGTCAGCGGGTAGGCCTGCCCGGCCCACAGGTTCACGTAGTCGGCGAGGCCGGCCTGGCGGGCTGCCTTCCGCATCGGCGAGGTCAGGTGGTGCACTTCGGGGTAGGCCGCGGGGGCCGATTCCGAATGGGCGCGCAGGAAGCCGTTCTCGATCCCGCGCGCGGTCCGGCCGCTGAACGCCCGGGTGAGCCTCGTCGGGGCGTCATCGTGCAGCGCGGACCGGTGCACTGGCGCGGTCCCCGACTCCGGGCAGTCGAGGAAGGCCGTTCCGAGGGCGGCGGCCCGGGCGCCCAGGCACAGCACCGCGGCGACCGCCCTGCCAGTCGCGATGCCGCCGGCGGCCACGACAGGCGTGGCCACGCGCGCGGTGACGAGCTGCAGCAGC
>JAWWPV010000511.1:0-12631 GCA_033854775.1 Trebonia sp. | reverse complement strand
CCGCTCCGCGGCCCGTCCCGTGGCAAATTCTCTGACAAGCGACCTGCGGTCGGCTTTCGACGGCTAACGCGCGCCCCTCCGGCAACGCGTCTCTGGCCCGTGCTGCCGCTGACCTATCAGGTACATGTACTTCTGGTCCGTGCTGCCGCCGACGGTAACAGGTAGTGAACAGTTTGGTTCCGCTGTGGGCCGTCCGCGCGGACATCGGCGATGCTAGACCTGTGAATGGCAAGGTGCGCGGTGCCGTGTTACCGGTGCGGCGCGCGGCAGGTAGACCCAGAACCGGGCAAGCCGAGCCCGTGGCGTCACGGCTTGGTCTCCGAGCACCAGGTGCTCATCTGCCCGGACTGCTACCCGGCGGCGCTCGCTGACCTCACCCGCTGCCCGCGCTGCGACAGCGTCCGCCTGGTCAAGCGGCTGGACCAAGTGGAGTGCCTTGAGTGCCGCCTGACCAGGACTGTGCTCGCTAACGACATGGACGCGGAGCCGACGATCCCTACTCCGCGCGGCCAAGACTCAGGTCTCGCGGCCGAGGTGGCCAGCGCTCTCGCCCGCGTTCTAGGCACCTAGTAGGCAAGGGCCGCGCCGGATATTTCACGAAATGTTCCGGCGGTGCGGCCTCACGATCGCGAAGGCTTTTCCTTCCATGTAAGAAAAACAGCTTATTGGCGGTAAATCCTTCACGATCATGATGCGGTCGGCGGCGGGATGGCGGGATCGGTGAGTTGCTTGGAGGTTTGCTGCCATGCTCCTGACGGCCAGGGCAACCGATGATCCGGAATGCCAGGCGCTGGTGCGCCGCGACATCCGGATATTTCACGATTCGTTGCGTTACACCGGCCAGACGGCAGGCAGTGGGGGGACCGCGTTCTCGCTGGCCACCCGCCCGAAGAAGGCGGAGCTCGCCTTGGGGATGCGGCGGCCGGTGGGGAAGTCCACGTAAACGATGCCGAACCGCTTCTGGTAGCCGTACGCCCACTCGAAGTTGTCGAGCAGCGACCAGACGTAGTAGCCGGCCAGGTTCACGCCGTCCCTGACCGCCCGGGCGCACGCTTCCAGGTGCTGGTGCAGGTACTTGATCCGCTCAAGGTCATCGATCCTGCCGTCCGGGTTGGGGTAGTCCTCAGCCGCGCGCCCGTTCTCAGTGATGTAAAGCGGCAGGCCAGGCGCGTCCTTCGACAGCCGGACAAGCAACTGGTACAGCCCGTCAGGGTCGATGAGCCAGTCCATGTTGGTCAGCTCCATGTCCCGCGGGTAGTACTCCACCACGCCGTCCGCGGTGCCCGGCACCGGCGGGTACTCACGCAGCCGCAGGTTCGCGGGGTCGCCGGGCCGCAGGTGCTGTGGCCGGTAGTAGTTCACCCCGAGGAAGTCGATCGGCGCGGAGATCGCCGCCAGGTCGCCGTCGTGGATCAGTTCGGCGGGCGGCAGGATGGCGGCGGGCGCGTGCTCGGGGTAGCGGCCGAAGAGCAGCGGCTCAAGGAACACGCCGTTGTGCGAGGCGTCGGCAACAAGGCGGGCCCGCTCAAGGAGGTCAGCCGAGCCGTTGGCGCTCGGCGTGACGAGCACTGGGGTCAGGTTGAGCGTGATGCCCACCTGGGCGCCGGGGACGGCGGCGCGCAGCGCGGCGGTGGCCAGGCCGTGGCCGAGCAGCAGGTGGTGCGTGGTCGCGGCGGCGGCGGCCTCGTCCGCCAGCCCGGGGGCGTGGACGCCGACCCGGTAGCCGAGGTGGGTGACGACCAGTGGCTCGTTGATCGTGATCCAGCGCTCGACCCGGTCTCCCAGGGCCTCGCCGACCACGGCCGCGTACTCCGCGAAGCGCAGCGCGATGTCCCGGGAGGCCCAGCCGCCCTGGTCTTGCAGCGCTTGCGGCAGGTCCCAGTGGAACAGCGTGGCCGCGCCAGAGATCCCGCGTTCCGCCAGGGTGTCAAGGAGGGCCTTGTAGTGGTCGAGCCCGGCCTGGTTCACCTGCCCCGCGCCCGTCGGGAAGATCCTTGGCCAGGAGATCGAGAACCGGTAGCTGTGCAGGCCGAGCGAGCGCAGCAGGTCGGCGTCCTCGGGGTAGCGGTGGTAGGAGTCGCAGGCGACGTCGCCGGTGTCGCCGCCGCGCACCTTGCCCGGCGTGCGGCTGAACGTGTCCCAGACCGACAGCCCCCGCCCGTCGGCCTTCGTGGCGCCTTCGATCTGGTAGGCGGCCGTCGCCGCGCCCCACGTGAAACCCGCGGGGAAAGCGAGTGATTCGTCCAGCGGCGTGACATTGCTCATGTTTCCTCCTTGACGCGACCCATTGCGGGGTTTAGCGTAAGCGCTTACATCGCAGCTTGTAAACGCTTACATGATAGACAGGTAACAGCTTGGTTACGCTCTATGACGTTGCTCGCCAGGCGGGGGTTTCCATTGCCACCGTCTCCCGGGTCCTGCACGGGCAGGAGCCCGTGCGGGAGACCACCAGGGCCCGGGTGCGCGTGGCGATCGAGGAGCTCGGCTACGTGCCCGACGGCGCCGCGCAGTCCCTCGCCAGGAACCGCAAGGACGTGATCGGCCTTGTCTGCGTGGAGCACGTCGGGCTCAAGCCGAACCAGTACGACATCGAGTCGATGAGCCTGCTGTTCTACGACGAGGTGATGCGCGGGGTCGAGTCGCGGATCAGGGAGCTCTCCTGGTCGCTGCTGATCACCTTCCTGCGCGAGGACGAAAGCGGCGGCGCCATGCTGCCGGAGGACGGGCCGGTGCAGTCCCGGCTGCTGACGCTGTCCGGGAAGGTGGACGGCCTGCTGATCGGTGAGGGCATGGTCCCGCCCCCGGTGGTGGCGCGGCTGGCCAAGCGGGTCCCCGTGGTGGTCGTCGCCGGCGACCTGGCACAGCGCGGGGTGGACGTGGTGTCCGCGGACAACTGGTCGGGCGCGCACGCGCTGGTCGAGCACCTCGTCACCGACCACGGCAGGCGCCGGCTGTTCCACGTCGACGGCCCGACGACCGCGCCGGACGCCGGGGCCAGGCGGTACGCGATGCAGGCGGTCATCGATGATCACCCAGGAACGGTACTTACCGGGTCATTCTGCGGTAAGTTCGCCGTCCAGAGCGGCCAGGAGGCCGCGGAGCGGCTGCTCGCCGACACGCGCGCGGTGGGCAGGCCGCTGCCCGACGCAATCGTGTGCGCGAACGACCAGATGGCTATCGGCGTGGTCCGCACCCTCACGGCGCGCGGGATCCGGATCCCTGAGGAGGTGGCGGTGGTCGGCTTCGACGACATCTTCCCCGCCAGCCTCACCGACCCTCCGCTGACCACGGTTCACCAGCCGATGCGCAAGATCGGCGAGCGCGGCTGCGACCGGCTGATCGAGCGGATCACCGACCCGACGCTGCGCCCGCGGGTCGAACTGCTTCCTGCCGAACTGGTGCTGCGGTCAAGCTGCGGCTGTCCGCCGGGAACGGTGACGCGGCGCCACGTGGCCACCATCGCCCCCCGGAGGGCGGGCCCGGTGGCGAGGCCCTGCCCGCCGCCCCGGGATTCCCCGGGGAACTCCCTGCTTCAACGGGCCGACCCCACGGCCCTTGCCAACGACTAAATGACAGAAAGGTAGGTGGAAGGGCATGTCATTCATCCTCCGCCGCCTGGCCTTCTACGTGGTAGCGGCGTGGGCGGCGATTACGCTTAACTTTTTCATCCCGCGCGCGGTACCGGGAAACCCGGTCTCGATCATCCTGTCCAAGTACCCCGACCTGACGCCCGCGGCCTACAAGGCGCTGTCGCAGATGATCGGCGGGGCGCTGCAGCACGGGTCGCTCTGGTCTCAGTACACGGCGTACCTCAGCGACGTCTTCCACTTCAACTTCGGCACCGACCTGGCGAACTTCCCGACGCCGGTCTCGCAGATCCTTGACCAGGCCATCCCCTGGACGCTGATCCTGGTTGGCACCGCCACCGTGATCGCGTTCCTGATCGGTACGACGCTCGGCATCCTGGCCGGCTGGCGGCATGGCGGCTTGCTAGACCGTTCGCTGCCCGGGCTGATGTTCTTCCAGGCCGCACCGTACTTCTTCATCGCGCTGATCCTCGTGTACTTCCTCGCGCTTCAGCACCAGTGGCTGCCCCCGGCCCAAGGTTTCGACGCGTCCACCGGGGTGGTGCCCGGGTGGAACTGGGCGTTCATCAGCAACGCACTGCAGCACGCGATCCTGCCAGCCTTCACGATCGTGCTCACCTCGGTCGCAGGGTGGATGCTGCAGATGCGCAACGTCATGATCACCACGATCAGCGAGGACTACGTGGTCGCCGCGCAGGCCAAGGGCCTGTCCAAGGCCCGGATCGTCTATACCTACGCGGCCCGCAACGCGCTGCTGCCGCAGTTGCAGGGCTTCGGACTGGCGCTCGGCTTTATCGTCTCCGGCGCCCTGGTCATGGAGATCGTCTTCTCTTACCCGGGCATCGGCCTCAACCTGGTCGAGGCCGTCTCGGCTAAGGACTACCCGCTGATGCAGGCGATCTTCCTGGTGATCACGTTCGCGGTGCTCATCGCCAACTTTGTCATCGACTTCATCATCGTGCTCTTCGACCCGCGGGCGCGCACCAGGGAGGCGGCGTAAATGAGCATCTGGCGGAACCTGCCGCTGAAGGCGAAGATCGGCGCGGTGCTGTTCGCCGCGTTCCTGCTCGCCGCGATCATCGGCCCGATGGTTGAGCCGTACGATCCGGGGTTCGTCAACCAGAACCCTGGGGTGTCGCTGAACCACCCGGACGCGCAGCACCTGCTCGGCACGACCCAGCTCGGGCAGGACGTGCTGTCTCAGCTCCTGACCGGCATCCGGCTGACGCTTGAGGTCGCGCTGCTCGTGGGCGTGATCGCCACGGTCCTGTCGGTCCTCGTCGGGGTTACCTCGGCCTACCTCGGCGGGTTC
The DNA here is from genome assembly GCA_033854775.1 of Trebonia sp. Classification (GTDB taxonomy): domain Bacteria; phylum Actinomycetota; class Actinomycetes; order Streptosporangiales; family Streptosporangiaceae; genus Trebonia. The sequence continues at coordinate 7,732 of JAWWPV010000511.1, read as the reverse complement.
TGGGACGAGCTGCTGTCCCTCCTCACCAACGTGTTCCTGGTGATTCCCGCGCTTCCGCTCCTGATCGTTCTGCTGGGCTACCTGTCGTCGCAGGGCCAGCTGTCCACGATTATCGTGCTCGCCTTCCTCGGCTGGCCGTGGGGGGCGCGGGTGATCCGGGCGCAGACGCTGACGATCAGAAGCCGCGACTTCATCGCGGCGTCCCGCGAGTCCGGCGAGAAGACCTGGCGGATCATCATATTTGAGATAATCCCCAACGAAATCTCCCTGATCGCCGCCAACTTCGTCAACACCGTGCTGTACGCGATCGGTGCCTCGGTGGCGCTGGCCTTCGCCGGCATCGCTAACCTCTCAAGCTACTCGCTCGGCGTGGTCTTGTACTGGGCGCAGAACGGCAACGCGCTGGAGAGCGGTGACTGGTGGTGGTGGCTCCCCGCGGGCCTGGCGGTCGCGCTGGTAGGCACTTCCCTGGTGCTGCTCAACTCCGGTATCGATGAGATCGGCAACCCGCGGCTGCGTGCCTCGCGCGGCTCGGAGCGGATCGCCGGGCACCGCATCTGGACCACCGATCCCACCCCGGTGCTTGCCCAGCTCACGGCGAGTCGCGGCAAGCTCGCGACGTTCCTGCACTCCTTCTCTCGTTCCTCGCTCCTCGATGGGGGCCCAGCCGGAGGTGAGCTCCGATGAGGCAGATCCTGGAGATCAGCGACTTGTCCGTCGCCTACCGCACGCCGGACGGCGACGTCTGCGCGGTCCAGGACGTGAACCTAACCCTGAACGCCGGGGAGGTGGTCGGCCTGTGCGGCGAGAGCGGCTCGGGGAAGTCGACCCTCGCCTACGGCTCCACCCGGCTGCTACGCCCGCCGGCCATCATCACCAGCGGCAGCGTCCGCTACAGCGGCCGCAGGGTCACCACGGGCGGTGACCCGGTGGACCTGCTCGCGATGAACCACCGCGAACTGCGAACGATGCGCTGGCGGGAGGTCGCGATCGTCTTCCAGAGCGCGATGAACGCGCTGAACCCCATTCTCCGCGTCGAGGACCAGCTGCTTGACGCGATCCGCGCGCACCTGAAGATGCCCAGGCGCGAGGCGCACGAGAAGGCCGCTGAACTGCTCGACCTAGTCGGCATCCCGCGCAGTCGGCTCCGCTCCTATCCGCACGAGCTGTCCGGCGGCATGCGGCAGCGCGTGATGATCGCCATGGCCCTGGCGGCCGACCCCGAGGTCATCATCATGGACGAGCCCACCACGGCGCTTGACGTGGTGGTGCAGCGGGACATCCTGCAGCAGATCGTGGAGCTCAAGGAGCGGCTCGGCTTCGCGATCCTGTTCATCACCCACGACCTGTCCCTGCTGCTCGAGCTCGCCGACCGGATCGCGGTCATGTACGCGGGGCGGCTGATGGAGGCCGGGGTCTCGAAGGACATCATGCGTGACCCGGCGCACCCTTACACCAGGGGCCTGCTCAACTCGTTCCCCTCGCTGCACGGTGCCCGCCGGGAGCTGGCGGGTATCCCCGGGTCGCCCCCCGACCTGCGCGACCCGCTGCCCGGCTGCCCGTTCGTGCCGCGCTGCGGCTTCGCCGTGCCGGCCTGCGGCGCGGTGGACATGACGCTGGAACCGTGGAACGGCGCGCAACGCGGGTCCGTAGTGCCGGAAGGCGCTCACCTGACCGCCTGCCCGATCGTGACACCGAAAGTTAGCCAGGAAGGGGTGCTGTCATGAGTGAGCCGGCCATCAACGGCGTGCCCGCTGGCAGCCTGGTGCCCAATGGCGTGGTGCCGGTCAGCGACGCCTCCGCCGCGCCGGCCGTCAACGCGGACGCCGACCAGGTGGGAGAGCCGGCCATCGTCGAGTCCGTCGCCGCCGCGCGCGGCCCGCTCGCGCTCGAGGCTATCGGCCTCGGCAAGGACTTCAAGCTGGGCCGCCACGCGGTGCTGCACGCCGTGCGCAACGTTCGCCTGAGCCTCTACCAGGGCGCGGTCGTCGCGCTTGTGGGGGAGAGCGGCTCGGGCAAGTCGACCGTGGCCAAGCTGCTGGCCGGCCAGGAGCGGCGGACCCACGGGACCATCGAGCTGGACGGCAAGCCGATCGAAATCCGCGACGGCCGTCAGTTCCGCCGCTACAAGCGCCAGGTGCAGTACGTCTTTCAGGACCCGTTCGCCTCGCTGAACCCGGTGCACACGGTCGGCTACATTTTGTCCCGCCCGGTGAAGCTGCACCAGCCCGAGGTGAAGGACGTCAGGAAGGCGGTCATGGCGCTCCTTGAGCAGGTGAGCCTGACGCCGGCCGACCAGTTCGTCGAGAAGTACCCGCACGAGCTGTCCGGCGGCCAGCGCCAGCGCGTCTCATTCGCCCGGGGCCTCGCGGCGCGGCCCACGGTGCTGCTCGCCGACGAGCCGGTGTCCATGCTCGACGTCTCCATCCGCCTGGAGATGCTCAACCTGCTCGATGACCTGCGGACCAGGCTCTCCCTGGCGCTGCTGTACATCACCCACGACATCGCCTCGGCCCGCTACTTCGCGGACGAGGTGCTGGTGATGTACGGCGGCCAGATCGTCGAGCGCGGGCCGGCCGAGGACGTCACCCAGAATCCCGGCCACCCCTACACCCAGCTCCTCATCGCCTCCGCCCCCGACCCGGACGACCTGGGCTCCGTGCTCAAGTCCGCGAACGTCGGAAGCGGTGCGGGACGGGCCGGCAACGTCGGCCCGGCTGCCACCGGCTGCCCGTTCAACACCCGGTGCCCGTTTGTCGTGGACAAGTGCAAACGGGATAACCCTGCCCTCCAGCTGCTGACGCCCAACCGGGCGGCGGCGTGCTGGCGCCTGGACGTCGCCGCCCCGTCTTTGACGGGCAGCGCCGCCTAAACAAAGAAACACAACTCCTTCTCGAATTCGCACACACGAGAGGAAAGGTCAAAGTTGACAACCAAGAGAAGATTCAACAAGAGAGCGCTGACGGCATGCACCGTCATGCTCCTTGGGGCGGGCCTCGCGGCATGCTCCTCGAGCACCAGCACCGGAGCGAGCGGGGGCAGCACCAGCAGCACCAGCAGCACCAGCTCCAACTCGAACCAGCAGCCGCTGGTCATGGAATCCTCGCCGGAGGAGACCCTGACCGACAACTTCAACCCGTTCGACGGCGCGTCGCCGATCCAGGGCATGGGCGCCACCGGCCTGGTCTACGAGCCGCTCTACCAATTCGACCTGGCGAACCCGTCGGCCGCGCCGTACCCGTGGCTGGCGACCAGCTACCAGTGGGGCAGCGGCGGTAAGTCGATCACCTTCACCATCCGCCAGGGCGTGAAGTGGACCGACGGCCAGCCGATGACCGCTGCGGACGTGGCGTTCACGTACAACTACGTCCTGAAGTACGCCAACAGCAAGACCGACAACATCAACTTCGGCGGCCTGCCCGCCACCACCAAGGTCAGCACGACCGGCGACACGGTCACGCTGACGTTCCCGTCCGCCCAGTACATGAACCTGGAGCACATCGCCGGCCAGGCGATCCTGCCCCAGCACATCTGGTCCACCGTCGCCGACCCCGGCCACTTCACCGACCCCAAGCCGGTCGGCACCGGCCCGTACACCCTGGGCAGCTTCACCAACCAGGGCTACACCATGGTGGCGAACCCGTCGTACTGGGCGCCGGTCCCGGTGAAGAAGGTGTACTTCCCCGACTACACCTCAAACCCGCCGGCGCAGAACGCGCTGTTCAGCGGGAAGATCGACTGGACCGGCAACTACATCCCCAACCTGCAGCAGGACTTCATCAGCAAGGACCCGCAGCACAACGTCGCCTTCGAGGGCTCCAACTCCTCCGGTGCCTTCTACCCGAACCTGAAGACAGGCCCGACCGCCGACCTGCAGGTCCGCAAGGCGATCGACGTAGCCATCAACCGGCAGCTGATGGGCACTGAGGGCGAGTCCGGCCTGGAGGCCCCCGTCCTCAATGCCTCCGGCATCACTCAGCCGGCGTTCTCGGCGTGGCTCGCGCCCTCACTGGCCAGCAACAACCTCAACCCGTCGGGCGACCCGGCCGCGGCCGCCACGGTCCTGAAGGCCGACGGCTACACGAAGGACAGCGCTGGCTACTTCACCAAGGGCGGCCAGGAGCTTTCCGTCTCCATCGAAACCCCCGGTAGCTACACCGACTTCGCCAACGACGTGGAACTCGCGGTGCAGTCGCTGAAGACGGCGGGCATCAAGGCGTCCTTCAAGAACGTCACGGTCGACGCGTACAACGCCGACGCCATGGACGGGAACTTCCAGATCCTGCTCCGCTGGGGCCAAGGCGGCATCACCCCCTACAACCTGTACGACGGCTGGCTCGACCCGACGCTGATCGGCACCGGCAACGGCAACTACGAGAAGCTGAACAACCCGACGATGACCGCCGACCTGGCGAAGCTCAACGGCGACCAGACGATCGCTCAGCAGACCACCGACCTCACCCCGATCGAGACCTACGTGGCGACCCAGCTGCCGGTCATCCCGACGACGACGTCCGCCGAGTGGTGCGAGTACACCTCGATCCACTTCACCGGCTGGCCGACCCAGTCCAACCCGTACCAGAGCTGCCAGCCCTCGGGCACGAACAACGGCCCAGGCACCGGCACCGACGAGTACGTCCTGCTCCACCTCAAGCCCGCGTAGTAAGGCCGGCTGACAAGTAATACCCGGCGGCATCCGCCGCTTCCCGTAGCGAAGGCCTGCCCGTCCATCACCGGGCAGGCCTTCGTTCTCACCGTGCGCGGGGACGAGGAAGGCGAGGTAAGGGTTGACAGCCAAGAGAAGAACGGGCAAGAGACCGCTGGCGCTGGCCGCGGCCGGCCTCCTCGCGGCGGGCCTCGCGGCCTGCTCGTCCGGCAGTTCCCCGAGCTCGCCGGGCGCCGACGTCGGTAACGCCGCGCCCAGTTCCGCCAGCGGCGGCAACGGCGCCGGGACCGGCGGCGGCGCCGAACTCGTCATGGAGAGCTCGCCGGAGAACAGCATCATCCAGGACTTCAACCCGTTCGTGTCCACCGCCGCCCCCGAGGGCATGGGCGCGACCGGCCTGGTCTACGAGCCCCTGGTCCAGTTCAACCTCGCGAACCCGGCGCAGGCCCCGTACCCGTGGCTGGCGACCCATTACGCCTGGGGTGACGGCGGCAGGTCGATCACCTTCACGATCCGCCAGGGCGTGAAGTGGAACAACGACACGCCGTTCACCCCCGCCGACGTCGCCTTCACGTTCAGTTACATCAAGGCGCACAGCAGCGGCACCGACAACATCAACCTCGGCGGCCTGCAGATCAGCGGCGTCTCCACCGCGGGCGACACGGTGACGGTGAGCTTCCCGACCCCGCAGTACACGAAGCTTGAGGAGATCGCGGGGCAGGCGATCCTGCCGGAGTCGGTCTGGTCCTCGGTCGCCGACCCGGCCACGTATACCGACGCGGACCCGGTCGGCACCGGCCCCTACGTCCTCGGCGGCTTTACCCCCGAGGGCTTCACGATGGTCGCGAACCAGTACTACTGGCAGAAGGTGCCGGTCGCCCATGTCTACTTCCCGGACTACACCTCGAACACCGGCGTGCTGAGCGCCCTGTTCTCCGGGCAGATCGACTGGACCGGAAACTACATCCCGGACCTGCAGAAAGACTTCGTCGACACGAACCGGGCCGAGCACCACTACTGGGAGGCGGCGGGCTCGTCCAACGCCCTGTTCCCGAACCTGAACGAGTGGCCGACCAGCCAGCTGGCCGTCCGGCGGGCGATCGACGTGGCGATCAACCGCACCGCGATCGGCGCCGTGGGCGAGTCCGGCCTTGAGCAGCCGCTGACCAACGCCTCCGGCATCACCCTGCCGACCTTCCGGAACTGGCTGGCTCCCGCGGGGGCCAGCGACACGGTGCCCGCCGACGGCAGCGTCGCGCAGGCCGCAGCGATCCTGGAGCAGGCCGGGTACGCGAAGGACAGCCACGGCTATTTCGCGCGCGGCGGGCAGGAAGTCGCGCTCACGATCGTGGACCCGTCCTCCTACACCGACTACGCGCAGTCCGGTGCGATCATCGCCCAGGACCTGCAGGCGGCGGGCATCAACGCCACCTTCCGCGGCCTTACGGTGGACGCATGGGACGCCGATATGGCCAGCGGCGACTTCCAGCTCGCCCTGCACTGGGGTGGCAACGGCATCACGCCGTACACCCTCTATGACACCTGGCTAGACGAGACCCTGATCTCCACCGGGGCCGGCGACTACGAGCACCTCAAGGACCCGGCGATCCAGGCCGACCTGCGGAAGCTGACGGGGGACCAGAGTCAGGCCCAGCAGACCGCCGACCTCGCGCCGATCGAGCAGTACGTCGCCACCCAGCTGCCGGTCATCCCGACCACCACGGCGGCCGACTGGTTCGAGTACAACTCCCAGCACTTCACCGGCTGGCCGACCCAGCAGAATCCCTATGACAGCGGCCAGCCCTCCGGCAACAACAACGGCCCGGGCACCGGCAGCGACGAGGTGGTTCTCCTCCACCTCAAGCCGGCGTGAAATACAACTAAATAAACAAGGATAAGCAGAAGCGGTATCCGCCGCTTCCGTAGTCATCGGCCCGCCCGGCCCCCTTCTGGCGGGCCGGTGCGATTTATCCCGAACGAGTGCGTGGCCCCCGCTCCGCTCGCCTATCTGGTGAATGAAACTGTTTGCCGCGGGTAGCGGGCGTCCATGACTATTTCTGCCATCATCGTGTGGCTGATCATCGGACTGGTGATCGGAGGGCTCGCGCACCTGCTGGTGCCGGGCCGGCAGCGCATCGGCATCCTGCTGACGCTGCTGTTCGGCATCGTGGGCGCGCTGATCGGCGGCATCGTCACCGCCGCCATCATCGGCGCGGGTCACCTCATCATCACCTTCATCGTCTCCGTGGTTGTCGCGGCGCTGCTGCTCGCCGTGGTCTCCCACCCGTCCAACCGCCGCTACATCTACGGCCGCCGCCGTCGCCGCGTGCTGCGTTAGCCCGCGCTGTGGTTTAGCTGGGCGGGTCGCTGGTAGCGGAAAGGGCGAATCGCCGAACAGGAGGGACATCATGGAGAAGAACCTCAGCGACATCCTGACCCCCGGGGCCGACGAGGGAGCCACCACCGTCGACTCCATCCCGGCGCAGTCATCTCAGAGCGGCAAGATCGGTGACATCATGACCCCGGCCCCCGTCGGCGTCTACTACACCCAGACGATCGGCGAGACGGCGCGGATCATGCGCGACACCCAGGTGGGCGCCGTCCTCGTGGTCAACGACGGGGCGCTGTCCGGCGTGGTGACCGACAGGGACCTCGTGGTCCGCGGCCTGGCCGAGGGCGAGGGGCCGGACTCCCCGGTCGGCCCGCTGTGCAGCGGCGAACTGGTCGGCGTCGCGGCCGACGCGGACGTCATCCAGGCCGAGCAGCTCATGCGGGAGCACGCCGTCCGCCGGCTGCCGGTCGTCAGCGACGGGCAGGTCGTCGGCATCGTGTCGATCGGCGACCTCGCGGTCTCCGCGGACGCGGGCTCACCGCTGGCCGCGGTCAGCCGCGCCCAGCCGAGTACCTGACCTCTAAACCCGACTGAGCCCCGGGCCGCGCGTCGCGGCCCGGGGCTCCGCCTTTCCTGGTGAGTGGTGTGAAGCGGTGCGTCGCGGGCAGCGGGTTAGTCCAAGACCGGAGGGAGGCACCTTGAGTACTTCATTCCTGCTTGAGCAAGACGTCACG
>JAWWPV010000510.1:0-3751 GCA_033854775.1 Trebonia sp. | reverse complement strand
GCTGACCATCAGGAGCGAGGGCATCGACTGGCGGTCCCGCTAGTGCACGCATCCCCAGGTCCACTGCTCCTTAGAGGTCGCCGTCCCGGGCACGGACGACGCCGAGGGTGACCCGGGCCTCGGCCATCCGCATCGGTGCCCGCTCGCGTCCGTCGAAGTCGGTGTGGGTCCGGATCACCTCGTCCGCGAGGTTCTGCGCCATCTCGTTCACGCCGAGGGGAGGTTATCAGCGTGACTACGGCCGGGGAACGGCCGAACGTGACGGTTGGTCAGCCTGTCAGCCTGTCCAAGCTGGAGGCCCTGCCCTGGTCGACCAATGGGCGCAGCGGCGTGGCGTTGACCAGGTCCGCACGGGTCCAGGTGCTCTTTTCCTGCTGGGCCAGGCCGAGAGCCTGCTGCGCCGCACGGGACAAGGCGAGTTCTCGCGGGCCCGCGCCGACCGCTTCCGCTTCGCGTGCGGCCGCGTTACCGGTGGCGGCGTGCCAGACCGACGGGGGCGACCGACGCGAGCGGGATGCCCTGGGCGCGCGCGAGCTTGTCCGCCCAGCCGACGTGCAGCTGCGCGGTGCCGGGCGCACCTTCCGCGTTAGCCGGGTCATCGCTGATCAGCCGCCTGTCCCTAGGCTAGGGGGCCGGATGGCAGTGTCGGGATAACACTGCCGGGAGACGCAGCGCCGGGGGCAGTAGCCCCCGGTGTGCCTCGAGCAGCTCGTCGCACATCGCGACGGTCTGCGCCGTGGTGAGGGTGGCGGCCGTGTTCGGGTCGAGGAGCGCCGCCTGGTAGACGTGGTCGCGCGACCCGTCGAGTGCGGCCCTGACAGTCAGCTCCACCACGTTGAGGAAGGTGCGGTTCAGCGCCGCGAGCTGCGGGGGCAGCGCGCCGACGGACACCGGCTTGGGGCCGCCCGCGCCGATGACGCAGGGGACCTCGACGCAGCACTCGTCGGGCAGGCTGGAGATGAGATCGCCGTTGCGGATGTTCACGTGCAGCTCGCGCTCAGTGCCGGTCTCCAGGGAGTGGATGAACAGCGAGGCAAGCTCGTTCGCCTGGTCGAGCGGCAGCGGCTCGTCACCCGCCAGCTGCCGTTCGAGCGATTCCAGCTCGCGCAGGTTCTCCTCCGACCGCTCCAGGTAGTCGCCGACGAAGATGCGGAACCGTTCGATCTGGTCGTCGTGGTGCATGAACCAGGGCACGTACTCGGCGGAGTGCTCGCTCGACTCGGTGGGGAAGTAGCCGAACCTACGGTAGACCTCGACCCGCACCCGGCGCTGGAGCTCCGGCGAGGACTCGATGACCTCGGCAAGCCGCGGGTACAGGGACTCGCCGTCCTGCTCGAAGCGGAGCACGAAGGCCTGGTGGTTGAACCCCGCGGTGACGAAGCGCACCCGCTCCGGGTCGGCGCCGACGAGCTCCGTCAGCAGGGCCTGGGTGTCGCGGACCGAGTGGCACAGGCCGTACACCCGGCCGAACCCCGCCCCCTCGTACGCGGCCCAGGGGAGCATCGCCATTGGGTTGCTGTAGCTGAGCAGGTAGGCGTCCTGGCACACCTCGTTCATGTCCCGTGCCAGGTCAAGCACGACGGGGATGGTCCGCAGGCCGCGGAAGATCCCGCCGATGCCGAGGGTGTCGCCGATGGTCTGGCGCACCCCGTACCTGGCGGGAATGTCGAAGTCGGCGCGGGTGGCGGAGTACCCGCCGACCTGCACCTCGTTGATCACGTAGTCGGCGCCAGCGAGCGCGGCGCGGCGGTCCTGCGTCGCGGTCACCGTGGCGTCGGCGCCGGTCTGCGCGGAGATCCGGCTGACAAGCCGCTCCGCGTGCGCGAGCCGGTGCGCACTGATGTCGTAGAGCGCGAAGTGCAGTCCACCACGAAACTCCGGGTAGCTGCACAGGTCAGTCGTCACGTTCCTGGTGAACTCGACGCTTCCAGCACCAATGAAGGCCAGCTTGATCACAGCTCAATAGTGTTCCATAAGGGCCAGTTTCTTGCAAGATCTTGCATCTTGTCCCGGTATGCCTGCACAATACTGCTCAATTGGTGAGGCGGAGAGAGCATCTTCGAGCGGAGTGCGGCATGACCATCGCAAGGCAACATCGACGCGCGGCCCTGACGGGGCTGCTCGCCGCGCTCACGGCGACGACACTCGTGGTCGCGGGCTGCGGTTCGGACGCGAACGGCGGCGGATCGAGCACCGCCTCGTCCAACACGATCCAGATTTGGGAGGGCTACACCGGCCCCGAGGCCAAGGAGTTCGCGCACCTCGTCACCGAGTACGAAGCGCAGCACCCCGGGCAGAAGGTAAGCAGCCTGTTCGTCAACAACGACGACACGCTGCAGAAGGTGCTGACCGCTGTGAAGGGCGGCAGCCCGCCCGACATCGCCTACCTCTACGGCTCCTGGGCGCCCAACGTCGCCCAGCTCCCCCAGGTCGTCGACCTGTCGCAGGTAGTGCAGAAGTCCGGCGTGGACTGGAACGACTTCTACGTCGGCGAGCGCGACGTGGCCACCGCCGGCGGCAAGGTGATCGGCATCCCGGCGCTGGTGGACAACCTGGCCGTGGTCTACAACAAGAAGCTGTTCGCCGCGGCCGGCCTGCCCGTGCCAAGCGCGGACTGGACCTGGTCGCAGTTCACCGCCGACGCGCAGAAACTGACCGACGCGTCGGCCAAGCAGTACGGCACCGCCTACGTCACCCCCGGCACCGAGGACACCGTCTGGCACTGGGAGGCGCTGCTCTGGGAAGCGGGCGGCAGCCTGCTGACGGCCGACAACAAGAAGGCGGCATTCGACTCGCCGGCCGGCCTGGCCTCGCTCAACACGCTGCGGACCTTGGCCGTCACCGACAAGTCCATGTACCTGGACCCGACCGACTCGGCCTACGGCAACCTGTTCAACTCAGGCAAGATCGGAATGCTGGTCACCGGGCCCTGGGACCTGGGCTCGTTCCCCAACGTCGACTATGGGGTCCAGGTCATGCCGTCCTACCCGGGCACGAGCGCCGGCCATCAGACCATCTCCGGGCCGGACAACTGGGTCGTCTTCAACAACGGCAGCAGCCAGGTGAGCGCGGCCGAGCAGTTCCTGCTCTGGCTCACCGCCCCGGCCCAGGTCAAGGCCTTCTCGCTGGCAACCGGTAACCTGCCGACCAGGCAGTCGGTGGCGGGCACGTCCGGCTTCGACTCCCAGATGAACAAGATGCTGCCCGGGGTGAGCACGTTCATCTCCAACCTGGCCAACGTCAAGCAGGCGCGCCCGCAGATCTCCACGTACCCGCAGCTCTCCCAGGCTCTCGGGACCATGGTCGTGTCCGTCCTGCTCGGGAAGTCGACGCCGCAGGCGGCACTGGCCGCCTCGGCCAGCCAGGTCAACGCGGCCCTGGCGGCGGGGAACTGAGCGTGGCGGCGAACTCGGTTGCGCAGCGCAGCCGACAGGGGGCCGGCGGACGCAGGCCCGGACGCGCCGGCCTCGTGCGCCGGGCGCTGGACTCCGAGCAATTCAACGGGTGGGCGTTCGTCACGCCAGGCGTCGCGCTCATCCTGCTGTTCGGCGCGGTGCCGATCGTCTGGTCGGCGGTGACGTCGTTCCAGAAGTCCTCGCTCCTCGGGTCGTCTACCCCGTTCGTCGGCCTGGCGAACTACCGGCAGATGGTGCACGACCCGGTCGTGGCGCAGGCGATACAGCACACGCTGATCTACACGGCACTGTTCGTGCCTGGCACCATGATCGTCGGGCTGTTCCTCGCCGTCGCG
>JAWWPV010000509.1:0-5418 GCA_033854775.1 Trebonia sp. | reverse complement strand
TGGAAGTGTGGCTGGGCGACCGCTGGTGGACGTTCGACCCCCGCAACAACACCCGCCGCAAGGGCCGGGTCGTGATCGCCCGTGGCCGCGACGCGGCCGACGTCGCGGTGGCGACAACCTTCGGCGGCCCCGTACTCGAGTCCATGACCGTGGATTCAGCCGAGGTACCCGACTGACCCCTTGAGCGAAAGGTGGCGATTCGCTTGCTGCCTTACCCGGAGCAGCTCTACCTCGAGGTGTACGACATCCTCTTCCCCAGGAACGCCGAGGATGATTAACTGCGCCGCCTCGGGATAAGTCCGGCCAGCCAACTAGAAAAGCGTGCCCTCGCGTTCGATTCCGCGCATGGTGTCGTAGTCGAGGACCACGCAGCGGATACCGCGATCCTCCGCCAGCGTGCGGGCCTGGAGCTTGATCGTCTGCGCGGCGAGCACGCCGTGCACCGGCGATAGGAGCGGGTCCCGGTTCAGCAGCTCCAGGTACCTGGTCAGCTGCTCCACCGCGTCGATCCCGGCCTGGCGCTTCATCTCGACGGCGACGTGTTCCCCCGAGTCGTCGCGGCACATGATGTCGACCGGGCCGATCGGCGTGGGGTACTCGCGGCGGATGAGCCGCCAGCCATCGCCGAGCAGGTGCAGTTGCTCGGCGAGCAGCTCCTGCAGGTGCGCCTCGACGCCGTCCTTGACGAGGCCAGGGTCGATGCCGAGCTCGGCGGACGTGTCGGAGAGCGTTTCCTCGATGTTGATCGTCAGCGTCTCGCCGGCCTTATTAGTGACCGTCCACTTATCAGGCTGCCCCGTGTCTCCCAGGTGCTCCGTGAGCCGGCAAGGCGGTGACATCCAGTTCAGCGGCTTGTAGGAGCCGCCGTCCGAATGCACGAGGACTGACCCGTCGGCCTTCACGATCAGCAGCCGGAGGGCGGACGGGAGATGGGCGGTGAGCCTGCCGTCGTAGTCGACGCTGCACCGCGCGATAACGAGTCGCACACCCGCACTGTAGTGCGGACTAGTCGGTGCCGCCCCCGCGTTGCTACTAGCAACTACTTGTTAATTCACGCACCGATAGGGTTGATCGCCGTGAGCCCGCGCAAGACCCGGAGACCCCGGCCCGCAGCGCCGTCCGCGCCGCTTGGTCCAGAGCGGATCGAGGACTGGCCGGACGGCGACTGGGTCGTGCGCCCGGTGCCTGGCGCGGCGGCCACGAAGCCGTACCGCTGCCCCGGCTGTGACCAGGAGGTGCACCCGGGCACCGCGCACGTGGTGGTGTGGCCGACGCACTCCGGCGCGGCGGCGCGGCGGCACTGGCACACCGTGTGCTGGCAGCGGCGGATGCAACGCCGCCCCGGCCGATGAGACCCGCTGCTGAACCTCGAAGGGACAACGTGACTGAAATCAGGGCTGCGACGGTCCTGCCCGCGCGGCGGACACCGATCACGCTAACGACGCAAGACGGGCTGCGCCTGATCGGCGAGCTCGCGCTGCCCGAGCACCGCGATCCGGCCGCCACGCTCGTCTGCCTCCACCCGCTGCCGACGCAGGGCGGGATGATGGACAGCCACGTGTACCGCAAGGCGGCACACCGGCTGCCCGCGCTCGCGGACGTGGCCGTGCTCCGGTTCAACACCAGGGGCACCGAGTCCGAGCAGGGCAAGAGCGAGGGCGAGTTCGGCGGCGGCGAGACGGAGCGGCTCGACGTCGAGGCGGCCGTGCGCTATGCCGTCGACGCGGGCCTTCCGGAGATCTGGCTGCTCGGCTGGTCGTTCGGGACGGAGCTGACGCTGCGCTGGGGCCTGCTGCCCGGCGTCCAGGGCGGCATCCTGCTGTCACCGCCGCTGCGCCGGGCAGGCGACAAGGACCTGGATAACTGGGCGGCGTCCGGCAAGCCACTGACCGTCCTGGTGCCCGAGCTCGACGACTACCTGCGCCCCGACGAGGCGCGGCAGCGCTTCGCCCGGGTACCCAAGGCGGACGTGATCGGCGTGCCGGGCGCCAAGCACCTGTGGGTGGGGGAGAACTACGTCCGCATCGTGCTGAACGAGATTGTCCGGACGGTCAACCCGGCCGCGCTGCACGGCGCCCCCGCCCTGCCCACCTCCTGGGACGAATAACCCGCGCGCTAAGCAAACAGGAAGCCCGGACCCTCTCGGTCCGGGCTTCCTGTTTAAAACGAGTCCCGCCAGTGGTCCCCGGGTCCTTACTCGGTCCACCAGTCCTCTTCGTTGGCCGGACCCTCGCCCGTCGGGCCGGCGGGCCGCGGCGCGGTGCCGTTCCCCGCGGGGCGGGAGACCGGGGCCGAGGCGACCGGCGCGCTCTCCACGGCCTGCTTGGGCGGCGTCGCCGCCACGGCGGGCTCCATGTTCGGCATCTGAATGCCGAGCTGGCCGCCGAGCAGCTGCCGCACCTGGGCGAGGTGCGTGGTGATGTTGTCCTTCTGGCGGGTGAGTTCCTCGACCTCGCGCTGAGCGGTGAGCCTGCGGCGCTCCGCCTCGGTCTTGGCCTCGCTGATTGCCCCCTCGGCCTGCGCCTTGGCCTGGGCGACGATCTGGTCGGCGTTCTTCTTCGCGTTCGACACGAGCTGCCTGGCGTGCTGGTCGGCGTCGCGGCGGGTCTGGTCGGCCTGTGCGGACGCCTTGGCGGCCCGCTGCTCGGCCGTGGACGCGCGCTGCTCCGCCTCGGAGACCAGCTTCTGCGTGGCGGCCTGGGCGGCGGCGAGCCGCTCGGCCTCCTGGCGCTCGGCATCCTCGCGGCGGGCGGCGAGCTGGATCTCGAACTCCGCCTCGGCCTGCGCCCGCTGCGCCTCGCTCTCCTCCAGGATGCGCTGCGCCTGGGACCGCATCTCGTCCGCCTGGCGCTTGGAGGTGGTGAGGATCTCGTCGCGCTCCCGCTTGGCCGCCGCCTTGAGCTGCGCGACCTCGCGCTCAGTGGTGGTGCGCAGCTTGGCAATGTCCCGCTCGGTGGACGCGCGCTTCTCCGCGACCTCGTGGTCGGCGGTCGCGCGCAGCTTGGCGACCTCGCGCTCGGTGGTAGAGGTCAGCTCGTCGGACTCGCGCCGCGCGGTGGTGCGGATCGAGTCCGCCTCGCGCTCGGCGGCACCGCGCACGTCGTCAGTCTCGCGCTTGGCGTTGGCCCGCAGTTCGGCGGCCTCGTTCTCGGCCGCGGCCCGCAGTTCGGCGCCGTCAACCTTCGCGGCCGCCTTGATCTCGTTGGCCTCGGACCGCGCGGCCTGCACCAGCTCGGTCGCCTGCTCCTCGGCCAGCCGCAGCAACTGCTCAATACGCGCGCCAAGCCCGGAATAGGTCGGTCGTTCCTGCTCTTGGATCTGCCGCTGTGCGTCCTGGAGGTCACGCCGGGCGCCGACCGCGTCCTCCTGGTGCCTGCGCACCTCGTTGGCGAGCTGACGGATGTGCTCGTCGACCTGATGCGGATCGTAGCCGCGCATCACCTTGGCGAAGTCGCGCGGTGGGGTCTCTTCGAAGAAGCTCGTCAGCTGAGCGTCAATGTCCGATTGCATATGGGCCTAATCCAAGCTAGACGGGGGACGGCAGGCGGGGCCGAGGGGGCGGGAGATGGTCTCGCCAGTGAGAGGCAATCTACTCCGCCTCCGCCGGCTCTGCCGGTGCTTCGATGGAGGTGTCACCTACTCACAAAGTCTAGAGGTCACAAAGGTCTCACACGTCCCACGGGCCCGCCGATTAGATCACGTTTCATGCACCTCAGAAGCGTGCAAACGGTGCAATCGATCGCATGTTCGTGGGACTCTGGTGGCCGTCGCCGGCGGTTAACGCAGCGGCTGCACAAGTTCCGTCAAAACGCCCCCAAGGTCGCTAGGGTGAAGGAACGCGATCGACGCGCCCAACGACCCGTGCCTGGGCCGCGAGTCGATCAGCCGGACACCCGTCGCGCCGATCTCCGCGAGCGCCGCGGTCACGTCCGCCACCGCGTACCCCACGTGATGCAGCCCCTCGCCGCGCCTTTCCAGGAACTTCCCGACCGGGGAATCGGGCGCAAGCGGCTCAAGCAGCTGCACGTAGGACGACCCGGACGACGTGGCGAGCATCGCCTCCCTGACGCCCTGCTCGGTGTTGGTCTCCTGGCTCACCACGGCGAGCCCGAACACGCTCACGTACCGCTCGATGGCGGCGTCCAGGCTCCGGCAGGCGATACCCACGTGATCGATAGTCAGCAGCATGATGGGTATCTTGGCATATAGACGGAAGCCTTCTGCGCGCCCGATACAACGGCGGTTTTTGCCATCGGACGCGCATCGGGGGTACGGGGGGTCGTCCCCCCGGGAGATAACAGTCAGGAGGGCGCCATGGGCGACCGTGACCCAGTGATCATCGGCGGAGCGCGGACGGGGGTCGGACGGCTCCTCGGCAGCCTCGCCGGCTTCAGCGCGGCCGACCTAGGCGGGTTCGCGATCAAGGGGGCCCTCGACCGCGGCGGGGTGCGGCCCGACCAGGTCGACTACGTGATCATGGGGCACGTGCTCCAGGCCGGCGCCGGGCAGATCACCGCGCGGCAGGCCGCGGTCAAGGCGGGCATCCCGATGACGACACCGGCCACCGTGGTCAACAAGGTCTGCCTGTCCGGCCTCGACGCGATCGCCCAGGCGGCGGACCTGATCAGGCTCGGCGAGTTCGACGTCATCGTGGCGGGCGGCATGGAGTCGATGACCAACGCGCCGCACCTGCTGAAGAACTCCCGCAAGGGCTACAAGTACGGCGCGGTCGAGATGCTCGACTCGATGGCACTCGATGGCCTCACCGACGCGTTCGACGGCCTGTCGATGGGCGAGTCAACGGAACGCCACAACGCCAAGCTCGGCATCACCAGGGAAGACCAGGACGAGTTCGCCGCCCGCTCGCAGCAGCGCGCGGCCCGGGCGGGCAAGGACGGCGTCCTCGCCGAGGAGATCGTCCCCGTCGAGATCAAGTCGCGGAAGGACACGATCGTCTTCAACGCCGACGAGGGCGTCCGCGCCGACACGACCGCGGAGTCGCTCGCCAGGCTCCCCGCCGCCTTCGGCAAGGAGGGGACGATCACCGCGGGCTCCTCTTCACAGATCTCCGACGGTGCCGCCGCCCTCATCGTGACCAGCCGCAAGAAGGCCGAGGAGCTCGGCGCCACGGTCCTGGCCGAGGTAGGCGCGTTCGGCACGGTCGCGGGACCGGACAACGGGCTGCACTTCCAGCCGTCGAACGCGATCAGGAAGGCCCTCGGCAAGGCCGGCCTCGACGTGCGCGACCTGGACCTCATCGAGATCAACGAGGCGTTCGCCGCGGTCGGCATCGCTTCCATGCGCGAGCTCGGCGTCAGCCCCGACATCGTGAACGTCAACGGCGGCGCGATCGCGGTCGGCCACCCGCTCGGCGCGTCCGGCGCGCGGATCGCGCTGGCGCTCGTCTACGAGCTGCGC
>JAWWPV010000508.1:0-6024 GCA_033854775.1 Trebonia sp. | reverse complement strand
GAGTATTCTCTCAGTTACGAGTGTTCCGTCGAGTACCCTGCCCTTGCGGACGGGACAGAAGTCCGCAACCGCCCCGCGACGGCCAGGCCCCTGCTCATTGCCGCCGCGGTCCTGGCCCGCCCGGGGCTGCTGGCCCGCCCGGTCAGGCTCCGCAGCCAGGGGCGGTCGCTGGCCAGCCTGCTGGCGGCGCCCGTCGTCGTCATCGCCGCGACCACCGCGGTCATGACGCCCGCGTGGGCAGGCTCGGAGGGCCCGGCCAGCATGGCCTCCGGCTCGTCAAGCTCACTCACCACGATCGCCCGCATGACACCACGCCCCTTCCCACTGTCGCCAGGTACTGGCTATCATGTCCCGGCGGTGGTGAGGCCGAAGAGGGCCGCGGCGTTGCCGCTCAGGATCGCGGTGAGGTCCGCGGCGGGGAGGGCGGCCGCGGCGGCGCGCTCCACCGGGTCCGTGACGCCCATGTCGAAGGGGTAGTCCGTGCCGAGGACTACCTTGTCGGCGCCGGCCACCTCGACCAGGTGGCGCAGTGCCTGCGGGGTGTAGACGAGGGCGTCGTACCAGATCCTGCGCAGGTAGGAGCTCGGCGGCCCCGCGCAGCCCCGGGCGTCGGGACGCTGTGACCACGCGTGGTCCGAGCGGCCGATGTAGGTCGGCAGGAACCCGCCGCCGTGCGCGGCGAGGAGCCGCAGGCCGGGGTGGCGGTCCAGGGTGCCGGCGAAGACCAGGTGTGACAGGGCCAGCGCGGTCTCGGCCGGCTGGCCGAAGGTGTTGCCGAGGAAGTGCGCGCCGAGCCGGGTGCCGAGGCTGCAGCCCCAGGGGTGGACGAAGACCACGGCGCCGAGGCCGGCGGCCGCCTCCCACACCGGGTCGAACGCCGGATCGGCGAGCTCGCGGCCGTCCACGTTCGTCGAGACGCTGACCCCCTTGAGGCCGAGCTCGGTCATCGCGCGCTCAAGTTCGCGGACCGCCAGGCCCGGGTGCTGGAGCGGGAGCGTGCCGAGCCCGTAAAGGCGGCCCGCCCCGCCCGCGCAGTGCGCGGCGACGGCCTCGTTGGTCACGGTGGTGAGCGTGACGGCAAGCTCCGGCCCGGCCCAGTACCGGTGCATCGGCATTGGGCTGACGACCTGCACGTCAACGCCGATGGCGTCGAGGTCCGCCAGGCGCCGCTCAACCGAGGTGAGCTGCGGCCACACGCGCCTGATCTGCGCCTGGTTGGCCGCGATGCTCGCCGCGCCGAATGAGGCCCGCTCCGCCGCCGCGTCGGCGGCCTCGCACTGGTGACCGTCCGCGAGGGCGTTCGCCTCGGGGACCAGCAGGTGACCGTGAATGTCGATCACGGGCCTTGCCGACGGCAGGGGCCGGGTGGTCATCCGGTCAGGCTCTGTCATCGGTCAGGCCTCGCCATCTCATCAGGCTTCCGCCGCGGCGAGGAAGCCAAGGGTCAAGCTCATGGTCCTGGCGACATCCGCGTCGGTGTGCGGCTCAAGGCCCATCTCCCAGCGCACCAGTTGCATCGAGTTGCGGACGACAGGCTCGACGCGCGGCAGGCGGCGGGCCATGAACACCGGCAGCGCCTGCTCAACGGGCAGGTCGCCCGCGACGAGTTCGGCAAGGACCACGGCATCCTCGGCGCACATCGCCGCGCCCTGGGCGATCAGCGGCGGGCAGGCGTGCGCTGCGTCGCCGATCACGATCACGCGGCCCCGGTACCACGGGTCATCCACAAGCAGCCACTCGATCCGGGTGTGCGAGACGGTGGAGTCCTGGCCTATCGTCTCGCGGACCTTGCCCCAGGTGCCGCCGTAGCCGTCCGATCGCTCGTACATCAGCCGCCAGGGCGGCCCGTCGCCGAAGTCAGCGAGCGTGCCGTCCACGTCGAGGATGTAGGCGTAGCACTTGTCCGCCGAGATCGGGCTGTAGCCGGCCTTGTACCGGGGACCGCCATAGTAGATCTCGGCGCACTCCATCTCGGCGGGTCTGTCGGCGACCACCCGCCAGATCGACATGCCGGTCGGCTGCGGCGTCGTGGTGATGCCGAGCAGCGCCCGGGTGGCGGACCTGATGCCGTCCGCGCCCACGATGAGGTCGTACCGCCCGGTGCTGCCGTCGGTGAACTCCGCGTACGCCCGGTGTGCGTCCTGCGCGATCGCACGGACGCTCAGCCCGAGCCTGACCCGGACCCCGGCGGCGTACACACGATCACAGAGCACTTCCTGCAGGTCTGAGCGGAGCGCGCCCAGGGTCGCCGGCAGCTTCTCCCCGCCGGTGCGCGGGGTGGGCACGTCGGCGATCAGCGCTCCGTCGGCCTGCCGCATCCGCAGCTGGTCGAATGGCACGCCACGGCGCATCACCTCATCGAGCGCGCCGACCTTGGCGAGCGCGGCGAGCAGGTTGCCCTGAACGGTGATCCCGTGGCCGACGCCATGCCACCGCGGACTGATCTCCGCCAGCTCGACGCTGACCCCGCGCTGCGCCAGGGCGATGGCGAGCATGCTGCCGGTTATCCCGCCCCCGACGACGAGGGCCGACGAAATGCTCACGGTGCGCTCCTCATTACTGCTTCTAGCGACATGGTTCTCCGGCCCAGGCGATCAGGCCGGCGCGATCATGCCGGCGGACAGGTCAATGTCTGCGCCGCACAGGCCTGGCATGCGGAGCATCGCAAGCGCCGCGAGTGCGACCTCCTCCTCTTCGACGAGACGGTGCAGCGCGGCGCGGGACACGAACGCCTGCTCCGCCTGGGCGTAGCTGCCGCCGGTGGCGTCGGCTTCCGCGGTGAAGTTCCGCGTCATCCTCACCCCCCGGCAGGGCCCTGGCGACAGGCTGTTGACCCGGATCCCGCGCGGGCCAGCCTCGAAGGCGAGGGTGCGGGTCAGCCCGAGCACCGCCATCTTCGACGCCGCGTACGGGGTTCGCCGCGTGAGCGGGCGCTTGCCGGTGACGGAAGCGATGTTGATGACATCGCCGCTCCCTCGCCGGTACATCGCGGGCAGGAACGCGCGGCACATCAGGTAGACGGACCGCACGTTCGCGCCGAAGACCTCGTCCCACTCGGTGGGGTCGATGTCGGTGATCGCCTTGACCGGGCCGCCGATCCCCGCGTTGTTCACCAGGATGGCGACCTCTTCGCCGGCGAGAAGGTCCCCCAGAGCCTCGACAGACTCAGGCGATGAGACGTCGCCCGGTGCCACGCGCGCCAGGCCCTGACCATGGCCCGCGGCGCGGCCCGCGATCAGCTCCGCCGTATCAACCAGCCTGTCCGTGGTCCGCCCGGTGAGGATCACCCGCGCGCCGGCTCCCGCAAGCGCGACCGCGATCGCCCGCCCCAGGCCATTGCCCGCACCGGTTACCAGGGCGGTGCGCCCGGCGAGGTCACTCGTCAACGGCTGTCCAGCGCGTCGGCGAGCCAGCCGGGGCGGGTGCCGCGGATCTTGGCGGCGCGGATGTCGCCGGAGCGGGCGTGGCCCTCGAACAGCTCCACGCGCGAGGCCCGGCCGCACACCTCGCCGAGCAGCGCGCTTGAGGCCGGGTCGCGGACCTCCTGGTAGGTCACCGTCTTGAGGTACTTCCCAACCCACAGGCCGCCGGTGTAGCGCGCCGCGCCGCGGGTGGGCAGCACGTGGTTGGTGCCGATCACCTTGTCTCCGTAGGAGACACAAGTGCCCTCGCCGAGGAACAGCGCACCGTAGTTGCGCATCTTGTCCAGGGCGTCGCGAGGCGACGCGGTCAGCACCTCCACGTGCTCGGAGGCGAAGGAGTCGGCGACGGCGAACGCCTCGTCGATGTCGTCGACCACGATGACCCGCCCGTGGTCGCGCCAGGCCGGGTCGGCGAAGTCGTTGGTCGGCATGGCGGGCAGGATCGCCTCGACGTACTTCAGGACCGTCTCCCCCAGCGCGCGGGACGTGGTCACGAGGACCGCCGGGGAGTCCGGGCCATGCTCGGCCTGCGACAGCAGGTCGACGGCCACGACCTCGGGATCGGCGCTTGAGTCGGCGATGACAAGGATCTCCGTCGGCCCGGCGAACAGGTCGATGCCGACCTCGCCGAATAGCTGCCGCTTGGCCTCGGCCACGTAGGCGTTGCCGGGTCCCGCCAGGAGGTCGACCTTGCCGATCGCCTGCGTACCGAGCGCGAGAGCGGTCACCGCCTGCACGCCGCCGAGCAGGTAGATCTCGTCGGCACCCGCCAGGTATGCCGCCGCGACGGTTGCCACAGGGATCTCGCCGCGGATCGGCGGGGTGCAGGCGACGACCCGGCCGACGCCGGCCACCTTGGCGGTCAGCACGGTCATGTGCGCGGAGGCGGTGAGCGGGTAGCGGCCGCCCGGTATGTAGGAGCCCGCCGAGGAGATCGGCAGGTGCCTGTGGCCGAGGAAGACGCCCGGCAGCGTCTCGACCTCGACCTCGTGCATCGAGGCGAGCTGCGCCTGCGCGAACCGGCGTATCTGAGCCTGCGCGAACTCGATGTCGGCGATGACCTGCGGCGGAAGGGCCGCCACGATGTCCTCGATCTGCCCGGTCGACAACCGGAAATCCGCTGGTGACCACTGGTCGAACTTCGCCGAGTACTCGCGCACCGCCTCGTCGCCACGGTCGCGGATGTCGGCGATGACGCCGGTCACGGTCTCCTTGACCGCGGCGAGGTTCGCCGTGACCTGCGCCGCCGGGACTGCTTCCTTCAGGTATGTCGTGCTCATCGCTTGTAACGCTCCGCGTGCTTGGTCTGCTGCCTGGGTCTGCGTGGTCGTGGTCGTGGCTGGGTGGCCGCCGGCGTTCAGGGCGGACTCGTCCGCGCAGTCGTAGCCGGCGAAGAGGCGGTCGGGGTCGCGGGCCGCGCGGATCGCGCGGAAGCGGTCCCACGCCGCGTCGCTCATGAACCGGTCGGGCCGGATGGTGAGGTCGCTGTCGCCCAGGTAGCAGCCGGCCGAGAACGGTTCGAGGCGGCGCATGGTGTCGTCGATCCAGGACCGGCAGGCGCCGTCCTGCGCGGGCTCCTCGCAGACGACGTACGCGGCGAAGTAGACGTCGGCCTGCACCGACAACGCCATGTCCGGCAGCGGCCGGGTCGGCAGATGGGCGAGGTCGAACCAGAGAGAGAACGTCTTGGCGGTCGGCAGCTCGGTGAACGCGGGCGTCATGGCCGGGATCAGCGAGCCCGTCTCCCCGGCAAGGTAGGCGTTGTCGACGGTGTAGCGGTGTCCCTCGGGGTTGGCGCGGCATTGCTCCGTGCGCAGTTCGTCGATCGTCGCCGGCTGGGCGATCCTGCGCAGCAGGGCCTGGCCGGCCACCGGGCAGGTGTCGAGCGCGGCGAGCGAGCCCGGCCCGCCGTCGAAGCTGACACCGTCCACCACGAGCACCGGCCCGGCATGGTCCACCTCCGGCGGCAGCGGCGGAGTGATCCCGACGGCCACCAGCTCGACGGACGGCGGCACGTCGTGCCGCGCGTGGTGCAGCCAGCCGAGCACGTCCTGGCTTGCCTCGGCGGGGTACACGTACGTGGTCTGGGTCAGTTCCCTGTACCGCGGCCTGGTCCGCAGCCGGAACGCGGTGACCACGCCGAAGAAGCCGGGACCCGAGCCTCGGGCGGCCCAGAACAGGTCGGCGTTCTCGGACGCGTCGCACTCCAGGACGTCCCCGTCGGCGGTCACCACCTGGATCGCCTCGATCGACTCAGCGGCCCAGCCCCAGCCTCGGCAGTTCCAGCCCATCCCGCCCTGAAGCAGGAAGCCGCCGATCCCGACCGTCGGGCAGTGGCCGCCGGCGAAGAACCGCCCCCGGCCGGCCAGGAACGGGTCGAGGTCGACGCCGCCGCGCACCGCCGGGCCGACGATGGCGATCCCGCTGTCATCGTCGTAGCTCATGGAGGTGAAGGCCGCGAGATCGATGAGCAGGGTGTCGTCCCGCAGCGACCAGGCGGCCCAGCTGTGCCCGCCCGCGCGGACGGCGACTTTCAGGCCCTCCGCCCGCGCCAGGCGCACCCCGGCCGCCACGTCGGCGGCGTCGGCGGCGCGCAGCACGG
>JAWWPV010000507.1:0-6018 GCA_033854775.1 Trebonia sp. | reverse complement strand
GAACGGACTCATGGCGCCGCCGCGCGAACAGCGGCAGCAGCACGACTGGGAGAAGGCACGATGGAGACCCTGAAGCAGCCGCTGGCCGGCACCATGCAGATCGGCGTCGTCTACCCGCAGACCGAGCTCCGCGGAGACCCGGGCGCTGTCCGGCGGATTGGCAGAGGGGCCGAGGACCTGGGTTTTGACCACCTCCTCGCCTACGAGCACGTGCTCGGCGCCGTCCATGCCGGACGGATGCCCCCGCTGACGGGCCCGTACACCGAGCACGACCCGTTCCACGACCCGCTCGTCATGTTCGCCTATCTCGCGGGCATCACCGAGCGCATCCGCTTCGCCACCGGGGTCCTAGTCCTCCCGCAGCGCCAGACAGCGCTCGTGGCGCGGCAGGCGGCCGACGTTGACCTGCTGTCCGGGGGCCGGCTGCGCCTGGGCGTGGGAGTCGGCTGGAACCATGTCGAGTACGAGGCTCTCGGACAGGATTTCCGTACCCGCGGGGCTCGGCAGGAGGAGCAGATCGGGCTGCTCCGCCGGCTGTTCACGGAACCGGTCGTGGACTTCAAGGGCCGCTTCGACCGGGTTGACAGGGCCGCGCTCGCGCCGAGGCCAGCGCGGTCCATCCCGATCTGGCTTGGCGGATCTGGCGACGCCGCGTTCGAGCGGGCTGCCCGGCTCGCGGACGGCTTCATCTTCTTCGGCGGCGGCACCCGCGCCATCGAGGCATGGAAGCGGATGCGTGATCGCGTGAGCGCCCTCGGCAGGCGGGCCGAAGACTTCGGCGGGGACTACGTGGCGCTGCCCGGGGGCGGCCTCGGCGGCCTCACGGCCGAGGTCGATGCCTGGCGCGAGGCAGGGGGCACTCATGTCTCGGTGGCCACCATGGGCCTCGGCCTGGACTCCGCCGACGGCCACCTCGACTATCTCGGCTCGGTCGCAGAAGCACTCAGCCTGTCATGACGGTGCCGGGCGGCACCGCTGACGTTGCGTACATGCGCCCGCGGTCATCGTTACTCACGTTGAGGATGGTTCGGCCCTTCGCCGTGACCGCGAGTTGGGACCCGTAACCTGTCAAGAGCCAGCCGCAGTCGTTCTTGAGCGAGGAGGGTGTCATGGTGCAACACAGCAGGCAAGAAATAGTTGACTTGCTGCGAAAGGCAGGGCTCCCCGAGGCAGCCGATAAGGCGATGGCGGAACTGCCCGACCCAGTTAGCTTTGAGGATGCGGAGCAATGGGGGATTCAGTACGGCATTACCAGAGATTTGCTCATCAGCCAGATGGGCGGCAGTCCATGACGCGGGTGGACACGTCGTGACAACGGATAACTGCCGTGCAGTGGCGGACCAGCGATTGGCATAGTGCTCGGCGCTGGGCGGCCGGCCTGGGAGGGCCTGGCCGTCGGCGCGGGCGCGGAGCCCGTCGAGGGCGATGGCCAGCAGCCGGGAGCGGACGTTGCGTTCCTCGTCCGGGTCGACCGGATCCGGGGCGCGGCGGCTGAACTGCTCGATCAGCCAGTTGATGTCCAGGGCGGTGACGTCGGCCCGGAGGCGGCCGTCGTGGTGGGCCCTGGCGACGATTTCCGCCGTGGATGCCAGGCCCCGCTGTGCTGTGGCGCGCATCTCATCGGTCGTCTCGATCTGCCCTGCGAGTGAGGCGAGCGCTCCGGACCGGAGATCGACGCAGGCGCGGATGTACCCGGCCAGGCCGGCCCAGGGGTCGTCCGCCTGCAGCGCGTCAGCGGCGGCGTCTAGTGCCTGCTCCATAGCCAGGACGCACAGGCGCTGAAGGAGCTCGGTTTTGCTGCCGTAACGCCGGTAGAGGGTGCCCATGCCGACCCCGGCGCGCTCGGCGACGGCAGTGATCGGCGCGCCCGCACCGTGCGCGGTGAAGACGTCGCGTGCCGCGTCCAGCACGGCGAGGTCGTTGCGCCGTGCCTCGGCCTGCCGGCCGCGGCCGGAAAGCGGGTTCAGCGCGCGTGCGTCCGCCACCCGCTGAGTTTACCTGTAATCGGAGAGGATCCTTCCGGTAGGATCTATTCGGAACGATATGCTCCGAATAGGAGCCTGGCAGGAATGGAACGCGATGAAGGCAGTCGTCATGCGAGAGTTCGGCCCGCCGCGCGTGCTCCGGGTCGAGGATGTGGCCGGCCCGTCTTCCGGCCCGGCGGCGGTGGTCATCGGCGTTGAGTTCGCCAGCGTCACTTTCGTCGAGACGCAGGTCAGGGCGGGCAGGCCACCGAGCAAGGCGATGCTGCCCGCTCTTCCGGCCATCCTGGGCAACGGCGTCGGCGGCACGGTGACCAGAGCCGGCGCGGAGGCCGGCCCCGGCCTGCTTGGACAGCGGGTCGTGGCCGCTCTCGGCGGCAAGGGCGGCGGCTATGCGGAGGCGGCCGCCGCCGCCGTGCCCGGACTGATCGAGGTCCCGGACGGGGTGGAACTGCGGGACGCGACCGCGCTGCTCGCTGACGGCCGCACCGCGCTTGGCCTCATGGAGCTGGCACGGCCCGGGAGCGGTGACACCGTCCTCGTCGAGGCCGCGGCGGGCGGCGTGGGCACGCTGCTTGTCCAGCTCGCCCGCAACGCGGGCGCCCGGGTCGTCGCCCTGGTCGGCGGGGAGCGCAAGCTCGCGGTGGTCCGTGACCTCGGGGCCGACGTGGTCGTCGACTACAGCGACGCGGGCTGGCCGTCCCGAGTCCGCGAGGGCGCGGGAAGGGTGGACGTCGTCTTCGACGGCGTCGGCGGCGGCATCGGCCTGGCCTCGCTGGGCCTGCTCGGCGACGGCGGCCGGTTCTGCCCGTTCGGCATGGCAAGCGGCGAATTCACCCCGGTCGGGCCGGACCTCGCCAGGGAGCGGGGCGTCACTGTCCTGCGGAGCGGGCCGCCGGATGCCGAACGGCTCAGGGCGCTGAGCAAGGCGGCACTGGACGAGGCGGCTGCGGGCCGCATCCGCCCGGTCATCGGCCAGGAATTCGGGCTATCGCAGGCGGCCGCCGCGCACGAGGCCATCGAGTCCCGCGCGACCATCGGGAAGACACTGCTGGCAGTGACCCGGTGAGCGCCCCGCCTCGCGTATCGGTGATCATCCCGCACCCGATGCGGTTCTCGGCCGCGGACCTGACCGCTGTCGCGCGGCACGCGGAGGTCGCCGGCCTGGACGGTGTCTTCGTCGGCGACCACCTCACTCCGGCGGTTCCGGTCGCGGACAGCACGCTGGCGCTCGCCGCGGCAAGCGCCGCCACCAGCCGCATCCGCCTCGGCTTCGGCGTGCTGGTGCTCGGGCTGCGCCATCCCGCCTGGGCGGCCAGGCAAGTCGCCACCCTTCAGCAGCTTTCCGGGAACCGGGTCATCCTCGGCGTCGGCCTCGGCGGCTCGGCCCACGGCGCCGTGGCCTGGCAGGCAGTCGGCGTGCCCTACCGGGACCGCGGCGCACGGACCGACGCAGCCCTCGGCATCCTGCGGAGCCTGATCTCCGGCGAGCCGACCGTCCTCCCGAACGGCACGGAACTGACGCTCGCACCCGGCGCGCCACCTCCGCCCGTGTGGATCGGCGGCAACACGCCAGGCGCACGCCGCCGCGCGGCCAAGTACGGCGACGCGTGGTTCCCGTCCATGATCACCCCGGCGGAGCTGGCATCAGGCCTGGCTCACCTGGCCGGGCTGCGCACCGGGCAGGACACCGCCAAGATCCCCGCCGCGGCCGTCGGCGGCAGCGTGCTGCTCGGCAGCGGCCTGCCGGGCAGCGCACTCGACGCGCATATCGCCGCGCTCGCCGGCAGCTACCGCATTCCGGCCGACATCGCCCGCCAGCTCCCGCTCCGCGGCTCTCCCGCCGCGGTCGCCGAGCGGCTGCGCTCCTACGCCGACGCCGGAGCACAGCACATCGTCCTCGGCCTCATCAGCGACGACTGGCAGCAGCAGTGCGACCTGCTCGCGGAAGCCGTCAGGCTGACCTGACCTCGCCGACCAGTACACGATGCTCGACCCTCCGAGGAAGACAACTCGGACCAGGCTCGGGCGGCGATGAGCGACGGGTCCGCCGGATGATCATGGGGGGCCGGGTGGTAGACATAGGGCCATGGCAAAAGTGGAGGCTTCCGCCGAGCGCACGATCGACGCTCCCGCAGGGCAGGTCTACGGCTATCTCGCTGACATGCATCAGCACCCGCATTTCCTGCCGCCCGCGTTCTCTGACTTCAAAGTAGAAGAGGGCGGCGTGGGCGCAGGCACCGTCACCACCTTCGCGGTCACCGCGGGCGGGCGGACCCGCAACTACCGCATGCGGGTCACCGAGCCGGAGC
This sequence comes from Trebonia sp., assembly GCA_033854775.1. Lineage (GTDB taxonomy): Bacteria > Actinomycetota > Actinomycetes > Streptosporangiales > Streptosporangiaceae > Trebonia. The sequence goes on along the minus strand of JAWWPV010000507.1, from coordinate 1,724 downwards.
CGGGCCGCACGCTGCTCGAGTCCGACGTCAACTCGAGTTTCAGCACGACGTTCCACGTCGAGCCGCAGGGCGGCAAGTCGCTGGTTCGCATCTCCTCGAGCTGGGACGGCGCGGCCGGAATCGGCGGCTTCTTCGAGCGCACGTTCGCGCCCAGGGCGCTGCGCCGGATGTTCCTCGACGAACTTGAGCGGCTCAACACCTACGCCCGCGACCAGCAGCCCTCGTGAGCCGATGATGCCGTCATCTCCGATGAGAGAGTCGGCCGGCGAGCAGCCGCTGACCGTGCTCGAGGCGCTGCACTCGACCCCGGCGCGCCGGTACCTCTCTGCAGAGCCGATCCCCGATGACGTTCTGTGGGAGATCCTCGACGCGGCGATCCGCGGCCCGTCCGGTGGCAATGCCCAAGGCTGGGGCTGGGTCGTGGTGACCGACCAGGAGGTCAAGGACCGCGTCGCGGCCTGGTACCGGGTCAACTGGGCAGCCGCCTACGGCTCGCGTCGGGAGGAGATCCTCAGTGGCCAGACGGAATCACCCGGGGGAATGACTCCGCGCGGGTTCCTGGGGGCGGAGCACCTGGCGCACCATATCCAGGAGGCCCCGGTGTGGGTCTTCGCGGTGCAGCGCGGCGCGGCCGACGCGACAAGCCCGCGTGTCGGGTCGTCCATCTACGGCGCGGTGCAGCAGCTCTGCCTCGCCGCGCGTGCCTACGGCATCGGCACCTCGCTGACCACGCTCTACGGCGGCCACGAGGAGGAGTTGCGCGAACTGCTCGGCCTGCCGCCGGATGCGCTGACCATGGCGCTGATTCCGATGGGATATCCGGCGAAGGGCCGCTGGGCGGAGCCCAGGCGCCGGCCGGTCGAGGATGTCGTGCACTGGAATCGCTGGGGCGCCAGGCATTCTCGCCCCGAGTGATTAAGGGCCGCTAGCGTGGACGGGGCGCGGTGTCAGGCGTCGGGCTTGTGCCCCGGTCACAGCTCGTCGTCGAGCAGGGAGAAGACCGCCAGGTCGTGCAGCCCGTCGTCTTCCAGCCCCGCGCGGCGGAGCGTTCCCTCCCGGCGGAAGCCGGCTTTCTCCGCTACCCGCACCGACGCCACGTTGTCCGTGTTCGCCGTCAGCCAGGCCCGCTGGACGCCGCCTTCGGCGAGCGTCCACCTGGCGAGCGCCCCGAGTGCCTCGGACGCATACCCCTTGCCGCGTTCGTCTCCGCGGACGCCGTAGCCGATCTCCGCCGACCGGACCTCCCAGTCGGCATGGAACAGGCCGATGGACCCGACGATCCTGCCGGCCGCGCGGTCCAGCATCATCAGGTGGACCCCCGTTCCATCCCGCTGCGGCCGGTGCACGCCGTCGGCGAGCCACCCTGCGACCTCGCCCGGGTCTGACGGCGTACCGGGCGGCAGCCCCTCGGGCGCGCCCGCGGCGAGGAGCTCGCGCACGAGCCCGGCGTCAGTAGCACCGTATTCGCGTAGGTCCAGCCGCGCGGAACGGATGACAGGAGACGGGAAGGGGCTCATGGATGCCCACCGTACCGCCCGGGCCGCCGGGCTAGCCGTCCCCGCGCCGGCCGTATCCGGACGGGCAGTTCTCCCGGCCGGTGCGCTATATTCGCGGCGTGAACGCGGCAGCTGGCGGCTGGGAGGGCTGGAGCTGGGATGAGTCCCTTTTCGCCGGGGCCGCCGGGTATTACGAGCAGGGCCGCTTGCCTTACGCTCCCGGTCTGG
>JAWWPV010000506.1:0-8338 GCA_033854775.1 Trebonia sp. | reverse complement strand
AGCGCCCGGCTCCTCAGTTCACGCATGCCCCCAGCGCCTCGGCGGCCCCCGCCGCCTCGGCGGCCCCCGCTGCCTCGCGGGGCGAGGTGACTCTTGACGTCCTGCGGCAGGCGTGGCCCAACGTCGTCGAGGCCATCAAGGCCAAGGGCCGGGTCGCCGCGATCGTCATCGGCAACGCCAGCGTGGCCTCGTTCGACGAAGGCGTCCTGACCCTCCGCTTCCCCCGCCAGGGCGACGTGAAGGGGTTTCAGGGCAGCAGGTACGAGGACCTGCTCAAGCAGGCCATCAACGCGATGTTCGGCATCAACGTCGTGATCCGCGCCGTCACCGGCGGCGGTGACGCCCCGTCGCCCGGCCGCCGCCAAGGACCAGGCCCCGGCCCGGCCCCCGCCGCGCCGCCCGCGCAGTCGCCTTACGGTCAGGCGCCACCGTCGTCCCACGCCTCGCCGCCGTCCGGTCAGCCGCCGGCCGTCCCGCCGGCACCGGATTACCCGCAGCCGCCGACCGGGCAGTCCCATCCTTCGGGGCCCGGTGCCGCCCCCGCCCTGGCCGGCCAGGCAGGAGGCTCAGCGGCTAACGGTGGGGGCGGAGGCACGAACTCGTTCGGCGGTCCCGTCATGAGCGGCGGCGACCCGCCACCTCTCCCGCCGCCCCCGCCACCGGATGACGAGGATTTTGACCCCGACGACGAGGACGTGTCTTCCTCGACGACGATGAACGACCTCACCGGCATGGCCCTGGTCCAGCGGGAACTTGGCGCCCAGATCATCGCCGAGTACGACGACTAGCGCGCCTTGGTTGAACCGGGGCTGTCGGCTTCTGTCGGACTTGAGTTTGCGCCGGCGCCATCGCGGTTAACCGAACGGGCTAAACCGTCGGTGGGCGCAAGTAGGCTTCGAGTTATGGGACCTGGCGGCTTTGACATGCAGCAGATCTTCGCGGCCGCTCAGCAGGCGCTGAGCGCACAGCAGGAACTCGCGAACAGCGAGGTAACCGGGACGGCCGGGGGCGGTGCCGTCCGGGCGGTGGTCAGCGGCGTCGGCCAGCTGATCGACGTCACGATCGACCCGAGCGTGATTGACCCCGCGGACCCGGCGGAGACCGCCGCGACCATCGCGGACCTCGTGCTCGCCGCGGCGCGTGACGCGTGGGACTCCGCCGTCGACCTCCAGCAGCGGCAGCTTGGCGCACTCGGCGGGCTCGGCGGGCTCGGCGGCGGGTTCGGTGGTACCCCGGCCGGATTCGACCTGTCCAGCCTCGGCCTGCCCAGCTTCGGCGGCCAGCCGGGCCTTGAGTACGACGAGGATGAAGCCGAGGACCTCGACGAGGACGGCGAAGACGACGAGGACCTCGACGACGAAGCAGACAAAGAAGACAAAGACGACCGCAAGGACTGACACCGCTTATGTACGAAGGCGTCATCCAGCACCTCATCGATGAGCTCGGCAGGCTGCCAGGCGTCGGGCCAAAGGGCGCGCAGCGGATCGCTTTCCACCTACTCGCCGCGGACCCCGATGACGTCAGGCGGCTCGCCTCAGCGCTTATCGAGGTGACCGAGCGCGTGCGGTTCTGCAAGACCTGCGGGAACGTCGCCGAGGCCGAGGAGTGCAGGATCTGCCTCGACACGCGACGGGACCACACGGTGATCTGCGTCGTCGAGGAGCCAAAGGACGTCGCCGCGGTCGAGAAGATCCGTGAGTTCCGCGGCAGGTACCACGTCCTTGGCGGCGCGATCAGCCCGATCGACGGGATCGGCCCGGATGACCTGCGGGTCAAGGAGCTGATGACCCGGCTGGCGGACGGCGAAGTGACGGAGCTGATCCTCGCGACCGACCCGAACCTGGAAGGGGAGGCGACCGCCACCTTCATCGCCCGGCTCGTCAAGCCGATGGGCATGCGGGTGACCCGGCCCGCCAGCGGGCTGCCGGTGGGCGGCGACCTGGAGTACGCGGACGAGGTGACGCTCGGCCGCGCCTTCGAGGGCAGGCGGCTGCTCGACGTGTAGCGCGAGAATTTCCTGGTAGACGGCCAGTTCGCCGAAAGATAAGGGGAAGTGGCCACCGTGGAAAGTCGATTGGGCGAGGTGCTGACGCCCGGCTAAACTCGACGACGGTCCGCCAATAGATACTGGGAGGAGCGGCGCGTCCAGATGGCCCTTGTCGTGCAGAAATACGGTGGTTCTTCGGTAGCCGACGCGGAGGGCATCAAGCGCGTAGCCAAGCGCATCTTCGCTACGAAACAGGCTGGCAACCAGGTCGTGGTCGTCGTGTCCGCGATGGGCGACACCACGGATGAGCTGATCGACCTGGCCAACAGGGTGAGCCCGACGCCGCCGGGTCGTGAGCTCGACATGCTGCTGACGTCCGGTGAGCGCATCTCGATGGCGCTGCTCGCCATGGCGATCGCGACCCTGGGCATGGAGGCACGCTCCTTCACCGGCTCGCAGGCCGGCGTCATCACCGATGACGTGCACGGCCGCGCCAGGATCATCGACGTGACGCCCGGACGTATCTCCTCCGCCCTCGCGGAGGGCGCGATCCCGATCGTGGCCGGCTTCCAGGGCGTCTCGCAGAACACCAAGGACATCACCACGCTGGGCCGGGGCGGCTCGGACACCACGGCCGTGGCACTCGCGGCCGCGCTGAGCGCGGACGTCTGCGAGATCTACACCGATGTGGACGGGGTGTTCACTGAGGACCCCCGGCTGGTGCCCGGCGCCCGCCGGATCCCGCGGATCACGTACGAGGAAATGCTCGAGATGGCTGCGTGCGGCGCGAAGGTGCTGATACCCCGGTGCGTCGAGTACGCACGGCGGTACAACCTGCCGATCCACGTGCGGTCCTCGTTCAGCGACAAGGTAGGTACCTGGGTCAGCGGGCACGCTGGCGACGAGTCGGAGGAAGCCGGTATGGAGCAGGCCATTATCTCTGGGGTGGCACACGACCGGAGCGAAGGCAAGATCACCGTGGTCGGCGTGCCTGACAAGGTCGGCGCGGCCGCGGGCATCTTCGGGATCATCGCCGAGGCCGGCATCAACATCGACATGATCGTGCAGAACGTGTCGGCGATCTCCACCGGCCGCACGGACATCTCGTTCACCCTGCCGGGCGCGGACGGGCAGAAGACGCTGGAGACGCTGCGGGGCGCTCAGGAGAAGATCGGCTTCCAGGAACTGCTCTACGACGACAGGATCGGCAAGGTCTCGCTGATCGGCGCCGGGATGCGCTCGCACCCTGGCGTCAGCGCGAAGTTCTTCGCGGCGCTCGCCGAGGCCGGCGTGAACATCCAGATGATCACCACGTCGGAGATCAGGATCTCGGTCGTGGTCAGCCAGAGTGACGTCGACAACGCGGTGAACGCGACGCACCGGGCGTTTGACCTCGAAGCCGATGAGGTCGAGGCCGTCGTGTACGGGGGGACCGGGCGATGAGCGCTGCTTCTGCCAGCGCCGGGCGCAGGCCGACCCTCGCCGTCGTCGGCGCGACGGGCGCGGTCGGCACCGTGATGCTCGACCTGCTCTCCACCAGGGAAGATGTCTGGGGGGAGATCAGGCTGATCGCCTCACCCCGCTCCGCGGGACGGCGGCTGACCGTCCGTGGCGCGGAGGTCGAGGTGATCGCGCTGTCCGAGGAGGCCTTCGAGGGCGTAGATGTCGCCATGTTCGACGTGCCCGACGAGGTGTCCGCGGCGTGGGTGCCGGTCGCCACGGCACGCGGCGCGGTTTGCGTGGACAACTCCGGCGCCTTCCGGATGGACCCGGCGGTGCCGCTCGTGGTGCCCGAGGTCAACCCGGACGACGCACTGCGGCGGCCCAAGGGAATCATTGCCAACCCGAACTGCACCACGCTCTCGCTGATCGTCGCCGTGGGCGCGCTGCACCGCGTCTTCGGGCTTGAAGAGCTGGTGGTCGCGTCCTACCAGGCGGCCTCCGGCGCGGGGCAGGCGGGCATCGACACGCTCTACGCCCAGGTCGAGAAGGTCTCCGGCGGCAAGCTCGGCCAGCGGGCCGGCGACGTGCGGGCGGCGGTCGGCGACCTCGGGCCGTTCCCCGCGCCGCTGGCGCTCAACGTCGTGCCGTGGGCCGGCTCGCTGAAGGACGCGGGCTGGTCGTCAGAGGAGCTTAAGATTCGTAACGAGTCGCGTAAGATCCTCGGCCTGCCGTCGCTGCGCGTCAACGCCACCTGCGTCCGCGTCCCCGTGATCACCACGCACTCGGTCGCCGTGCACGCCCGGTTCTCGCTGCCTGTGACTAGGGAGAACGCCTGGGAGACGCTGCGGGCCGCGCCCGGCGTGGTGCTGAACGACGACCCGGAGCGCGGCGAGTACCCGACCCCGGCCGACGTCGTGGGCACCGACCCGACCTGGGTGGGCCGGGTCCGCGAGTCGCTCGATGACCCGCACGGCATCGAGTTCTTCGCCTGCGGTGACAACCTGCGCAAGGGCGCGGCGCTCAACACCGCGCAGATCGCGGAGCTTATCGCGGCCGAGTACGCCTAAGTCCTAGGGAAACCCGTACCCCCCCGCTACCGCTGCCGGGCGGCCCCTATACAATGGCGCCCCTTTGCCATTGGGGCCGCGCTGCGGCGGTTTGTTTATGCGAAGTGACTGTCAGTGGTCAAGAGGTGTATGCAGCTATGTGGTCGTCTGGTGACGGAAGTCCGGTTCTAACGGTCATAACTAGTTAACAATTGTTATATATATCGTTTCGTGTCCCAACGGTTATCCGCGCTGATAGATTCATCCCGCCGAGTGACGCATTTCCGGCGCGGTTGCGGGTCGCGCGGTGGAGTGACGCGCTGTGGCTTTGTCTACTCACCGTCCAGGAGGTATCTCGTGGCCTCGACTCGCAGCCGTCCCCGCGGCCGTGAGCACGCTCGTCCACCAGCTGGTGGGGTGGCGGCCGAGCACGCGACGAAGATCTACACCGTCGCGGTCATCGGCATTGTCGTGATCGTCGCATTCCTGGCCCTGACCAGCATCGGGCACGTCATCGACGCCGCTACCCAGCACTTCATGCTGTACTACGCCGGCGTCCTCTCACTGATCGCCCTGTGCGCATCGGTCGGGCTTGGGCTAGTAGCCACCGATCGGATGCTCCTGAACCCCGGGCACCGGGTGTTCATCCAGTCCGCGCACCGGGCGGCGTCCTTCGGCGCCGTGGCCTTCCTGATCATCCACATCACCACCGAGATCCTCGCGCAGCGCGTCCACGTGCTCGACGCGGTGATTCCGTTCCTGTCACCGTTCCGCACCTTCTACATCGGCCTTGGCACGATTGCCTCGGATCTCATCCTTCTGCTCGTAATAACGGGTATCTTGCGTGGCCGGTTCAACGCGAGCGGAAAAGCCTGGCGCTGGCGGGCGATTCACTACACGTCCTACCTCTCGTTCGTCTTCGGCGTGTGGCACGGCCTGCTCGGCGGCCGCCCCGGCAAGGCCTACGTGGACTGGAGCTACGGGTTCCTCGTCGCGATCGTCCTGCTCGGGCTCGCGGTGCGGGTCCTGAGCAACTCGCTCAAGCCGAAGGAGAACCTGAGCGCGCCGCCGGTCGATCTGGCGGCCAACTCGGCATCCGCGCCGCTGCGGGCCGCGGCCATGCTCGCCCAGTACGGTGGCGCGCGCGTCGGCCGGACCTCCATCCTCGGCGCAAGCACAGGAGCGCAGCCGGTGCTGTCCGCTCCGGTAAGCGCGCAAGTGCTGACCGCCCTGCCCGCCGGCGGCGCTACGACCGACCAGGGTCAGCCGTACTACGAGCCCGGCTATGAAGGGCCGCCTCGGTACCTGGGCGCGCCGCGGTCCACGGGAACCGGCCCGATGCCGCGGTCGGCGACCGGCCCGATGCCCAGGGCCGGCACCGGGCCGATGCCGCGCGCTGCCACCGGCCCACTGCCTCGCGCCACCGGGCCCATGCCAGCGGCCGGGACCGGTCCACTGCCGCCGTCGGTCAGCGGGCCGATGCCGCGCTTGAATACCGGTCCGATGCCGCGCTCGGGGACCGGGCCGTACCCGGCTCCGCCGCCGCCTGATAGGCCGCAGGCCTATACCGGTCCGATGCCGCGGGCCGCGACCGGGCCGTACCCGGCACCGCCACCGCCCGATCGGCCGCAGGCCTATACCGGTCCCATGCCGCGGGCCGCGACCGGGCCGCATCCGCAGCCCGATGACGGCTGGGGGACCGCACCGCGATCCCGGCCCGCGCCAGGACCTGTCCCCGGCGGCCACGTGCCGCGTGGTGGAACCGGGCCCCGGCCGCGTCCGACCGGGCCGATGGCGAGAGGGAGCGGCCCGTACCAGCGGCCGGCGACAGGACCGATGTCGCAGCCTGGGCGCCCCGCGCCGCCGCCCGGCTACGCCGACGGCGCCGGAGGCGGGCGACCGGACCGCCAGGGATGGCCAGACGACCGCTACGACGGAAACTGGTATCCCGAGGAGCCGCAGTGGGACGGCGGCTTCCCCGATACGGACCCCAATCTCAGGTACCGGGACCCTGGCCCCGGCATGCCCGGCTACCGCGGTTCCCGTGAACACCGGTACGGCGGTGATCGCTACTAATGAACCCAAGTAACGCGACCGAGCTTGACGTCCCGACGATCATGCGGATCGGCGCGGCCCGGATGACGGCCGGCCTTGACCGCCTGGGACGGCTTGACCTCGCCGCCCACACGGAGATCTTCGGGCCGCTGCCCCGCATGTCGGCGGAACAGTTGATGGACATGGCCTCTCAGGTTGACTTGAGAGGCCAGGGCGGCGCGGCGTTCCCCTTCGCGCGCAAGCTCAAGGCAGTCGTCGATGCGGCCAAGAAGACCGACCAGCCGGTCATCGTCGTGGTGAACGCGACGGAGGGCGAGCCTGGGTCGTTCAAGGACAAGATGCTGATGATCAGGTCGCCGTACCTGATCCTGAGCGGTGCCGCGCTCGTCGCCGAGGCGCTCGAAGCGGAAGAGGTCTTCGTCGGGGTGACGAGCAATGAGCTCGCCAACCGGTCGATCGAGGCCGCGATAGCCGGCGAGCCTGGGCTGCGTGCGCTTGTGCGCGTCGTTCAGCAGCCTGAGCGGTTCATCTCTGGCGAGTCAGGCGCGCTCGTCCGCGGCATCAACGGCAAGAAGCCGGTCCCGCCAGGCCGCAAGACGCTCGCTGCGGAGAAGGGTGTCGGCGACCTGCCGACCCTGCTCTCCAACGCGTCGACGTTCGCGCAGATCGCGGTGCTCGCGCTGCTTGGGCCCGAGCGGTTCGCCTCGGTCGGCGTGCCTGAAGAGCCGGGCACCGTGCTGCTCAGCGTTAGCGGGTCGGCCAAGCACCCCGCCGTCGTGGAGTGCCCCACCGGAGTCCCGCTCGGCGCGGTGCTCGACATCTGCCAGGCACCCGCCGGGGACGGGGTCTTGGTCGGCGGGTACCACGGGATGTGGCTCGACTCGGAGTCGGCCTACCAGGTCCCGGTCGGCAGGGAAGGGCTCGCCTCGGCGGGCGGCACCTTCGGCTCGGGGATCGTCCTGCCGCTTGGCGATGGCACATGCCCGCTCGGCGAGGTCTCCAGGGTCGCCAGCTACCTGGCGGGCGAGTCGGCCGGGCAGTGCGGGCCGTGCAAGCTTGGCCTGCCCTCGATCGCCCGCGCGCTGGCCGCGATCGTGGACGGCTCGGGTGGCATCGAGGCGCTCGATGTCGCGCGCCGGGCGGCCGCGGCGGTGAACGGCCGGGGTGCATGCTCGCACCCCGACGGCACCACGCGGTTCGTGCTGTCGGCGCTCGAGGTCTTCACCGAGGACCTAGCGGCGCACGTCTTCCATTCCACCTGCGGCAGGCCGGTCCGCGGCATGCTGCCGCTGCCCGACGGCCCGGAGACGGCCGACGCCAAGCAGCTCATAGTGGACTGGGTACGGTGCGAAGGACACGGGCTCTGCGCGCACCTCGTGCCCGAGCTGATCCACCTGGACAAGACCGGCTTCCCGGTCATCCTGCCCATCCCGGTGCCGCCCTGGCTCGAGAAGGACGCGCAGCAGGCGGTGCAGATGTGCCCGGCGCTCGCGCTGCGCCTCGACACCGACCCCAAGAAGCACGGCAAGGGCAAGGGCGGCCCGGAGACGCCGCCCATCCCGGTCGCGGCGCCAACGCCGCGCTCCGGACTGCTCAGCGGCGGCGGCCAGCGGTCCATCACCGCCGGCTAGGCCGGCCTCCGGGCCTGATGCTGGATACTCTCCTACCGCCCAGGCCGCGTCGGTTTTCAAGTTGCCGGTCCCGGGCGTGTCGCGGTCCCGCGGGCCGTCGGTTCCGCGTCTTGTGCTTGCCTCGGGCGGGTTCTCGGGTGCCGTTGACCGTTGTGATCGCGGGTGGGTTCTCGGGC
>JAWWPV010000505.1:0-2512 GCA_033854775.1 Trebonia sp. | reverse complement strand
GCTCCCGGTAGCGCTCGCGCAGCTCCGGATTTGCGCCCAGCAGATCACGGGTGATCAGCTCGAGGTCCTCGAAGTCGAGACCCGAGTGCTCGCGCTTGGCCCGCGTGTAGCGCTCACCGTAGGAGCGCAGCAGCGCGTCGAGCAGATCGCGGACGGGCTTCGCCGCGGCGGCGGCGAGTTCCTCCCGGAGCCGCGCGAGCGCCTCGGTGTAGCCGACACAGGCGTCGGTGCTGAGCGCCGCGCCGTTCCCGCCCGGGAGCCTCAGCGCGTCGAGCTCGGCCGGCCAGGGCGCCGGCGGGACTTCGTCGGCATGCTCCGCAGGTCCTGGCCGCGGTACTGGATCTCGCCCGACAGCACCTTGACCCCGGCGGGCAGCAGGTTAGCGATCGCCCGCAGCGTCAGGGACTTACCGGAACCGGATTCACCGACGATGCCGAAGCGTTCGCCCTCGGCGACGTCGAAGCTGATGTCATCGACGATGAGGGTTGTCGGCCTGCCCTTGCGCTGCACGCCAAGCGAGAGGTGGCGCACCGAGAGCAGCGGAGCCTCGTTCATCTCACTTCCTCCGGTCCGGGCTGAGCAGATCGGACAGTCCGTCGCCGAGCCAGGACAGCCCGAGGCTGGTGACGACGACCGCGAGGCCGGGAATCGTTGCCTGCTGCCACTGCGTGGTGATGAACTGCTGCCCCTCCGAGATCATCGATCCCCATTCCGCGGTGGGCGGGGCGATGCCAAGCCCCAGGTAGCCGAGGGTGACGATGGCCATGATGTCCTGGACGATGTCGCTCATCGCGTAGATGATCGCCTGCGACAGGACATTAGGGCCGATGTGACGGGCCAGCACCTTCAGGTGCGAGAAGCCGCCGAGCCGCGCGGCCATGACGTAGTCCTGCTGCTTGGCGACGAGGACTTCGCCGCGGACGATCTTGGCGTAGGACACCCACGACACCGTCGCGATCGCCAGGTAGATGCTCGTCTCGCCGGCTCCGAGGACGAAGACCAGGACGATGACCATCACGTAGAACGGGAATGCGAAGAAGATGTCGACGAGGCGCATCACGACCGTGTCGAGCCAGCCGCCGAAGTACCCGGCGAGGCCGCCGAGGATCGAGCCGACGACGAACGGGATGAGCACGGCCAGGAAGCCGATGCGCAGGTCGACGCGCGTTGACCAGATCAGCCGGGTGAACACGTCGCGGCCGAATTGGTCCGTGCCCAGCCAGTGGGCGGCGCTCGGCCCCTTGAGCACGTCCAGGAGGTTCTGCGTGACCGGCGAGTACGGGGTCAGCAAGGGGGCGAAGATCGCGACCAGGATGAGCGCGCCGACGATCACGATCCCGGCGACGAGCGAACCGTTGCGGTACCAGGGTCGCAGGGAACGAGACCGAACGGCGCGGCGGCGAGCCTTGGGCGGTGCGAGTGTCGGGGCAGGGGTAGTCGTCATCGGACTGCCTCCGTGTTAGCTAGGTCGACCCGCGGATCCAGCAGCGTGTACACGACGTCGGTCACGATGCCGACGACGACCACGAAGAGGGCAACGAACAGCGCGACGCCCTGGATGGTCGGGAAGTCGCGGGAGAAGATCGCGTTGATCATGAGCGATCCGAGTCCGGGAATCGCGAACACGTGCTCGATGACGAGCGATCCGCCGACAAGGTAGCCGAGGTTGACGCCGACGATGGACACGGTCGGGATCGCCGCGTTGCGCAGCACGTGGACACGGAAAAGCGAGGCGCCGGCAATGCCCTTGGAGCGGGCCGTGCCGATGTACTCCGAGCCGAGGACCTGGATGGTCGACGCCCGCAGGCTGCGGATGATGGTCGGGCACATCGAGATGGCGAGGGTGAGCGCGGGCAGGAACAGGTAATACAGATGGTCCAGCGGGGTCTGCCCGTAGCCGCTGACCGGGAAGAACCGCAGCCGCACCGCGACGAGCAGGATCAGCATGATGCCGGTCCAGAATTGCGGCATGCCCTGTCCGAGCAGGGTGTAGGCGCGCACACCCAGGTCACGGGCACCACCGGGCCTGGTGGCGGCCCAGCCGGCGAGCGGGACACTGATGATCAGCGACAGGACGAGCGCGTACAGCACCAGGCTCAAGGTGACCGGCACCGCGGAGAACACGAGACCGACCACCGGCTGCTGGTAGGTCAGCGACTCGCCGAGGTCGCCCTGGAAGAGGTGCACCAGGAACAGCCAGTACTGCTCCCACAGGGGCTTGTCGAGCCCGAGGTGCTGTGAGAGTGCGGCCACGGCAGCGGGAGTCGCGTGGTTGCCGAGCATGGCCACCGCCGGGTTGCCCGGCAGCAGATGCGACATGAGGAAGACGAGAATGGTTACGCCGAATGCCACGGGGATCGCCTGAAGGACCCGGCCCGGAATGAATCGCAACCGGTGCAGCATGTACTTCTCCTTGCCGCGGGACCGGCGGCCGGGCCGCCGGCCCCGCGTCGCGAGGTGCTGGTGGAGGTTAGCTGGTCTTGTAGACGTCTTCGAGGTGGAAGTTGCCGAG
>JAWWPV010000504.1:0-9899 GCA_033854775.1 Trebonia sp. | reverse complement strand
CGCCGGCGTCCAGGCGGGGCCGCAGCCCCGCGGCCAGCAGGCCGTCGGCCAGCCGGCGGGCCGCCTCGTCCTGGCCGGGGCTGACCGGCAGCACGCACACCTGCACTGGCGCGAGCCACAGCGGCAGCCGCCCCTGGTGCTGCTCGAGCAGCGCCGCTGTCACCCGTTCCATCGACCCGACGGTGCCCCGGTGGATCATGATGACCGGCTGCCGTGACCCGTCGGGCGCGTCGTAGACCAGGCCGAACCGCTCGGGCTGGCTGAAGTCGGCCTGCACGGTCGCGATGGTCTCCTCCTGCCCGCGGCCGTCGCGGACCTGAAGGTCAAGCTTGGGCCCGTAGAACGCGGCCTCGCCTGGCGCGTCGGTCAGCGGCAGCCCCCGCCCGGTGAGCCCGGCCGCCGCGGCGGCGTCACGCAGCGCGGCCTCCGCGGCCTGCCACTGGGCGGTGCTGCCGAGATAACGGGGGGTGCCGGGGCAGGCGCGGCTGTCGCCGCGCAGCGACAGCCGGACGTAGTCCACCGGGAGGCCGAGGATCTCCTGGGCGCGCAGCGCCGCGAGCAGCCCGCGGGCCGCCTCGGCGGCGACCTGGTCGCCGCGGCAGAACACGTGGGTGTCGTCGAGGTTGACCTGCCGTACCCGGCTCAGCCCGGACAGCACACCGGAGCGTTCCGCGCGGAACATCGGGGCGAGCTCGTTCAGCCGTACCGGCAGTTCCCGCCAGGACCGCCGCGCGGAGGCGTAGATCAGGGCGTGGTGCGGGCAGTTCGCCGGCCGCAGGACGAGCTCGTCGCCGCCGACGGCCATGGGCGGGAACATGTCCTCGCTGAACTTCGCCCAGTGCCCCGACCGCTCGTACAGGGCCCGTTTCCCGAGGACGGGCGAGTAGACGCCCTGGCAGCCGTCGGCGCGGGCCAGGTCCCTGGCGAGGGCCTGCAACTCCTCCCGGATCACCGCCCCGTCGGGCAGCCACAGCGGCAGTCCCGCGCCCGCGAGCGGGTCGGTGGTGAAAACATGCAGGTCACGGTTGAGGTCCCGGTGGTCAAGCCGGGCGGGTTCTGTGCTCATGAGAGCGCTCCCTGGTGGTGATGGCCCAGGGAGCCAGCCCGCGACGTCACCCGGTCCCGGAGGCTGACTCCGGGTGGGCGGGCGGAAAACTAATGCAGCAGCCGGTTGCCGGAGGTGCCCGGCGTCGTCGTCTCCATGGGGTGCCGCATGTGATCATCCTAACGAGTTCGTGCTCCGCGCCGCCGCTCAATTACCGCACGCGCCGGCCGGGCCGGCCAGTTCCGGGCGCTAGGCGCGGCGGAAGTCGCGGAGCACGCCCGGGTCAGGGTCGATGCCGAGCCCTGGCCCCTGCGGGACTCCGATGCGGCCGTGTCCCGGCATGAGGGCGGGCCCGTAGGCCCAGGCCTCGAGGTCGGAGTACCGCCATTCGATCATCGAGTCGGCCGTGCCGAGCGCGGCCGTCACGTGCACCGCCGCCAGCAGGCCGGGGCCGTGGTAAAAGGTGTGCGGCATGACGGTGACGCCGCGGGCCGCCGCGGCGTGCAGGACCTTGCACAGCTCGGTGACGCCGCCCATCTTGGCGGGGCTCGGCTGGACGAAGTCCACGGCGCCCATCAGCCGGCCGAAGTCCAGCAGCGTCGCCGTGTTCTCCCCGGCGGCGAGCGGGATGCCGCAGGCGGCGCGCAGCCTGGCGAGGCCCGCGTAGTCCTCCGGCGGCCACAGCGGCTCCTCCAGCCACCGCAGGCCGGCCTCCCTCAGCTGTTCCGCTATCGCCCTGGCCTGGTTCAGCGTCCAGGGGCAGTTCACGTCGAGCATCAGCGCCGTGTCCTGGCCGGCCTCCTCGCGGGCGGCGCGGACCGCGGGGACCTCCCGCTCGTGCAGCTTGACGGCGGTGAACCCGCCGTCCATCGCCTGCCGGACGCCGGCCCTGACCGCCTCGGGGTCGCCGTAGGGATCCAGGCTCGCGTAGCAGGGCAGGCTCGCGGCGCCGCCGCCGAGGAGGCGGTGCAGCGGCATGCCCGCCGTCTTGCCCGCGATGTCCCACAGGGCGGTGTCCACCGCCGACAGCGCGTGGATTACCGGCCCGGCCCGCCCGAAGACCTGAAGTTTCTCCTGGACCGCGCGCATGAGCGGACCGATCCGCGCGGGGTCCTGCCCGGCGCACAGCGGCGCGATGAGGTGATCGACCGCCCGCCTGGTCACCGGCGTTGCCTCGAACCCGAACGCCTCGCCCCAGCCCTCGTACCCGTGGGCGGTCGTCACCTTCACGAGCAGCGAGTCCACGGGCGGCCTGGCCTTCCCGGCGCCTGGCCGGAACGGGATGCGCAGCGGGAGCGTCTCGATCCTGGCGATGGCGTCGGCGTCCACCCACCGACTGTCGCCGGCCAGGCGGCGCCGGTCAACACGGGCCGGTCAACACGGGCCGGTCAACACGGAAGGTCTTGCCTTGCCGGGAGCGTGGAGACCGCCCCCGTTCGGGATACTCGTGATGACCAGCCCCGTGATGACCGGCCGGGGCCGCGCGGACCCGCGCCGGCCGGCAGCCCGTTTCCCTCCGGGGGTTGACCCTCACGCGGCGTCATGCCGCATAGTCGGTGCCGTGGACGATCACCTGAGCGTGGGGCGGCTGGCCGAGCTGGCGGCCATCACCGTCCGCACGCTGCACCATTACGACGAGATCGGCCTCGTGCGGCCGTCGGCGCGGACCCCCGCCGGGTACCGGGCCTACGCGCCGGGCGACGTGGAGCGGCTGCGGCAGGTGCTCATGTACCGGCGGCTCGGCTTCGGGCTGCGCGAGGTCGCGGCACTGGTCGCCGACCCGGCCGCGGACGCGGTCGCGCACCTGCGGCGGCAGCGTGAGCTGCTGCTGTCGCGGCGCGACCAGGTGGACGCCATGGTGGCGGCCATCGACAGGGAACTGGAGGCGCGGGCGATGGGGATGAACCTGACACCGGCGGAGCAGCTCGAGGTGTTCGGGACCGGCAAGGCCGGCGGCGAGTGGGCCGATGAGGCGGAGCAGCGCTGGGGCGACGCCGGCGCGTTCCGCGAGTCGCGGCGGCGCGCCGCCGGGTACGGCAAGGACGAGTGGGCGCGGATCAAGGCCGAGGCCGACGGGAACGTCCGGGCCTTCGCCGCCGCGCTGCGCGCGGGAAGGCCGGCCGGCGGCCCGGACGCGACGGACCTCGCCGAGCGGCACCGCCAGCACGTCAGCAGGTACTTCTACGACTGCGGCTACGCGATGCACCGGGGCCTGGCCGAGATGTACGTCACCGACCCGCGGTTCACCGCCGCTTACGACGACGTCGAGCCCGGCCTGGCCCGCTACGTCCGCGACGCGATCCTCGCCAACGCGGACCGCCGCGAGCCGGCCGGGTGACGGCCGTCCTTCTGCAGCTGGCTTATCATGCGGGGCAGGAGGAGCACCGGCGAGCGCGCCAGGCGGCGCGCGATCCCAGCGGAGCGGCACATGCCCGAGGTCAGGCAGCCCAGGCACTGCCGGCACTGCCTGGGCGACAACTGCCCCGGTGACTGCCTGCTCGGCGACGGCCAGTGCATCCACGGCTGGAACGGGAACCGCCCCAGGGACGTGACCTGGCGGGTGCTGCTGACCCGCGCCTGGTGGCACAAGCTCCTGTGGGGCAGGCTCTGACCGCCTTCCCGTGTCGCCGGCTTCTGCGCGGCCGATCAGCCCAACCGGTCAGGAATCGAGAAGCGCAGGTCATGGGGCCGCAACTAGCATGATCGAGGCACCCTAGGCTGCGACGGGCCCTGGCCGGCCCCGCCTGACGGATGGAGACACGATGAGCATGGCCACTCCGGCGGTCGCGCAGTCGCCTGCGGAGCACGCCGCGGACCGCCACGACCTGATCCGCGTGCACGGGGCGCGCGAGAACAACCTCAAGGACGTCAGCCTCGAGATCCCGAAGCGCCGGCTCACGGTGTTCACCGGAGTGTCCGGCTCGGGCAAGAGCTCCCTGGTGTTCGACACGATCGCCGCCGAGTCGCAGCGGCTGATCAACGAGACCTACAGCGCCTTCGTGCAGGGCTTCATGCCGGCGCTGGCACGGCCCGAGGTGGACGTCCTCGACGGGCTGACGACCGCGATCATCGTCGACCAGCAGCGGATGGGGGCCGACCCGCGCTCCACGGTCGGCACCGCCACCGACGCCAACGCGATGCTGCGCATCTTGTTCAGCAGGCTCGGCGAGCCGCACATCGGCTCGCCTAAGGCGTTCTCCTTCAACGTCGCGTCGATCAGCGGGGCGGGCGCGGTCACGCTTGAGCGCGGCGGGCAGACCGTGAAGGAGAAGCGCAGCTTCAGCATCACCGGCGGCATGTGCCCGCGCTGCGAGGGGCGGGGCGCGGTCTCCGACATCGACCTGGCCGAGCTGTACGACGACGGCAAGTCGCTGAACGCGGGAGCGCTCACCATCCCCGGCTACACGCCGGGCGGCTGGGGGTACCGGCTGTACAGCGAGTCGGGGTTCTACGACCCGGACAAGCCGATCCGCGAGTTCACCGGGAAGGAGCTGGACGACTTCCTGTACCACGAGCCGGCCAGGATGAAGATCGGGGGCATCAACCAGACGTACGAGGGCCTGATCCTGCGGCTGCAGAGGTCCATCCTGTCGAAGGACACCGACGCGATGCAGCCGCACATCCGGGCGTTCGTGGACCGCGCCGTCACCTTCGCCACGTGCCCGGAGTGCGACGGCACCCGGCTTAGCGAGCTTGCCAGGTCCTCGCGGATCGGGGGGGTCAGCATCGCCGACGCGTGCGCGATGCAGCTCAGCGACCTGGCCGAATGGGTCGCCGGCCGCGACGAGCCGCCGGTGGCGCCGCTGCTCGCCTCGCTGCGGCACACCCTCGACTCGTTCACGGAGATCGGGCTCGGCTACCTCTCGCTCGACCGGACGGCGGGCAGCCTGTCGGGCGGCGAGGCGCAGCGCGTCAAGATGATCCGCCAGCTCGGCTCCTCCCTCACCGACGTGACCTACGTCTTCGACGAGCCGACGGTCGGGCTGCACCCGCACGACATCCAGCGGATGAACGGCCTGCTGCTGCGCCTGCGGGACAAGGGCAACACCGTGCTCGTCGTGGAGCACAAGCCGGAGATGATCGCGATCGGCGACCACGTCGTCGACCTGGGCCCCGGCGCAGGCACCGCGGGCGGCAACGTCTGCTTCGAGGGCACCGTCGAGGGCCTGCGGGCCAGCGGCACCGTCACCGGCCGCCATCTCGACGACCGGGCCAAGCTCAAGCAGTCGGTGCGGGAGCCGTCCGGCAAGCTGGAGATCCGGCACGCCACCACGCACAACCTGCGGGACGTGAGCGTCGACGTCCCGCTCGGGGTGCTGTGCGTCGTCACCGGGGTGGCCGGGTCAGGCAAGAGCTCCCTCATCCACGGGTCGGTCCCGAAGGGCGCGGGCGTCGTCTCCGTCGACCAGCGGTCCATCCGCGGCTCGCGGCGCAGCAACCCGGCGACCTACACCGGGCTGCTCGACCCGGTCCGCAACGCGTTCGCCAAGGCCAACGGCGTGAAGCCGGCGCTGTTCAGCGCCAACTCCGAGGGCGCGTGCCCCAACTGCAACGGCGCAGGCGTCATCTACACCGACCTGGCGATGATGGCCGGCGTCGCCACCATGTGCGAGGAGTGCGAGGGCAGGCGGTTCCAGGCCGCGGTGCTCGAGTACAAGCTCGGCGGCCGGGACATCAGCGAGGTGCTCGCCATGCCGGCGGAGGAGGCGAGGGAGTTCTTCGGAACGGGTGCAGCGAATCTCCCGGCCGCCCGCGCGATCCTGGACCGGCTCGCCGACGTCGGGCTCGGGTACGTCAGCCTCGGCCAGCCGCACACCACGCTTTCCGGCGGCGAGCAGCAGCGGCTGAAGCTGGCCACCCACATGGGAGGCAAGGGCGGGACCTACGTGCTGGACGAGCCCACCGCCGGGCTGCACCTGGCCGACGTCGAGCAGCTGCTCGGGCTGCTTGACCGGCTCGTCGACTCCGGCAAGTCGGTCATCGTCATCGAGCACCACCAGGCGGTCATGGCCCACGCCGACTGGATCATCGACCTCGGCCCCGGCGCCGGCCACGACGGCGGGCGGGTCGTGTTCGAGGGGACGCCCGCCGAGCTTGCCGCCGCCCGCTCCACCCTCACCGGCGAGCACCTCGCGGCCTACGTGGGCGCCTGACGGTCGCGGGCCGGCCGCCGGACTGGCCCCGCCGATTCTGCCGTGCGCGCTGTTTCGCCCCATAAGCGCGGATGGCAGAATCGGTGCCGTGGACGCTGCCCTGCTGGAGGCCTTCGGCCTCGACCCTGACGTGCTGCACCTCAACCACGGCGCGTTCGGTGCCGCGCCGTCCGTCGTGCGCCAGGCCGCCGCCGCGTGGCGCGAGCGCGCCGAGCGCAATCCGCACCGCTTCAACCACGTCGAGGTCAGCGGGCTGGTGGCCGCGGCGCGGGAGCGCGCGGCCGGGTTCCTCGGCGTCGACGCGTCCCGTGCGGCGTGGGTGCGCAACGTGTCGGAGGGGGTGTCCGCGGTGCTCGGCTCGCTGCGGCTGAGCCCCGGCGACGAGCTGGTGACCAGCACGCACGGCTACGGCGCGGTCCGCAAGGCGCTCACTCATCACGCCGCCCGCACCGGGGCGCGGGTCGTTGCGGCGGACTACCCGGTCGGCGCGGAGGACGAGGTGATCGTGTCGGCCTACGCCGCCGCCTGCTCGCCCCGCACCCGGCTGGTCGTGGTCGACCGGATCACCTCGCCGACCGCCACCGTGGTCCCCGTCGCGGCCGTGGCCGCCGCTGCCGCCGGCACCGGGGCCTCGGTGCTTGTCGACGCCGCGCACGCGCCCGGCCAGCTTCGGGACGACATCGAGGCACTCGGCGCTGACCACTGGGTCGGCAACCTGCACAAGTGGGCGTACACCCCGCGCGGCAGCGCGATCCTGTGGAGCCGGCCGGGCGCGGACGTGACGCCGGCCGTGCTCAGCTGGCAGCTGGAGGACGGGTACGCCGCGTCGTTCGACTACCCGGGCACCTGGGACTACGCCGGCTGGCTCGCGGCGGGGGACGGCCTGGCGTACTGGGAGTCGCTGGGCGGCTGGGACGCCGTCGGCCGGCTCGCCGACATGGTGGCCGGCGGCCAGAAGCGGGTGGCCGGCGCCCTCGGCGTCGCCCTTGACCAGCTCCCCGCCACGCCCGCGCCCGCTATGCGGCTGGTACCGCTGCCAGCCGGCGTCCTCACCTCTGCCGCCCAGGCCGAGGCGCTCTACGAGGCCCTGTCGCAACGGGGCGTCGAGGCCGCGCCCGTCCACTTCGGCGGGGCCGGCTACCTGCGCATCGCGGCGGCACCGTACAACACTGCGGACGACTACGACCGGCTGGCCGGCACCGTCATGGAACTGCTGGGCCGGGAGTGAGCTATAGCTCCGGCGGCGCTTGACGTGCCTGGCCTCAGCGCACGCGCACACCGCGGACCACGACGGCGGCGGGGCTGGCCAGCACACCGGGATCCTCGCGCGGGTCATCGTCGTAGGTGACGATGTCGCCTGCCGGGTGGATGCCGAGGAAGTCACGCGCGCGCGAGCCGGCTGCGGCGAGCGCCTGCGTGACCGTCAGGCCATGGCCGGCCAGGAGAGCGATCTCCTCCGCGATCGTCCCGACGATATCGGTGCCGGCCAGCACCGCGACGTCATGCGCGACGGCGTACGGGAGGCAGTCGCGCAGCCGCTCGCGCAGTTCGCCGGCCCGGGCGCGGACCGACGGATCGGGGGAATCGCGGTTGTGGAGCACGGCGCAGAGCGTCGGCGTCCAGGCACCGCCGCGGGAGCCGAGCGCCTCAAGCTCCGGGTGCCCGAGCGCCACGCCGTGCTCGATCGAGTCGGCACCGATCCCCACCAGTCCCGAGTCAGGGAGGTTGCTGTGCACCGCGACCCGTGCCCCGGCGGCATGGGCCGCGTCGACGGCCTGGCGCAGCGTGCCGAGGTCGTACGTCGCCGCCGTCGAGTGCGGCACCGGGCCGTCTTCCCCCCACTCAGGGAAATCGCCGATGATCTTCACCCAGGCCGCGCCCGCCGCGACCTGGGCCCGGATGGTCGCGGCGAGCTCTTCCGGCTCGACCGGGGAGTGCATGCGGGGAAAGTACCGGTTCGCCGGGGCGAGGAAGCGGCCGGCGGCGGTCACCACCGGGCGCCGGGCCGCCGCGGTGCGCGCGAAGCCGAGTGTGACCTGGCCGCGGCCGCCGGCGTCACGGATCACGGTCACCCCGCTGGCCGCGTACTCATCCAGGCGCGCGGCGGCGTACTCGCCGTCGGCCAGGTACGGCCCGTGCTCGTCGGTGGCGACGGTCGGGTGCGCGTGCGCGTCGACGAACCCGGCAAGCGCGAACCTGCCGGGCAGTTCTTCCGGCTCGCCCGTGCCGGCAACGGCGCGGGCGCCCGCGGCGCCGTCGAGGAATGTCCCAGAGAAAGTCCATGCCATGGAGGCACAGTACAAAACCGAGTTGGCGGGAAGGCACGGCGCGCGGCCAGAATCGGCCTGGTGACAGTTCACCTTCCCCCTCACCTTCCCCCGGCAGCAGGCAGCTCGCAGCCGTCACCCGCTACCTGTCCCGGCTCGCGTTCTGCGCGGGCTGGCCGGCCACGCGGAGCGGGCCGCGGCGGCCGAGGGCTGACCAGCCGCTCGCCAGGTCAATGGTCACCGGCGCTCTCCTGGCCAGTGAAGGGGGCGATGAGGGTGTCGGCGACCCAGTGGGCCGCCTGCACCGGGTAGGGCGCGCCGAGGCCGAGCACGATGTGGCTGAACCCGCCGCCGAGCGCTGCGCGGATTGCGTCCCGGGTGCCGGCGGGCCGGGCGTAGGAGGCCGGCAGGACGATCGAGCGGGTGATCTCGGCCGGGTCGCGGCCGATCTCGGCGCACAAGCGGTCCAGCGCGGCGCTGCGCGCGATCGCGTCGTCGATGCTGCCGCCGGGCATGTTCCACCGGTCGGCGTGCTCGGCGATCACGCGCATCGTCGGGGTGGCGCGGCCCCCGATCACGATCGGCGGGTGCGGCCGCTGCACGGGCTTGGGGTTGCAGAACGCGCCGGTGAGCTGGTGATAGCTGCCGTCGAAGTCGAACGGCTCGCCCTCGGTCCACAGTCGGCGGATGATCGTGCACGCCTCGGCGAGGCTGCCAACCGCGTCAGCGGCGTCGTGGAAGGGCAGGCCGTGAGCCTCGTACTCGCGGCGGGCGATCGGCACGGTCAGGTTCGATCCGGCGCCGATGCCGAACTCGAGCCGCCCGCCGGAGATGACATCGACGCCGGCGGCGATCTTGGCCAGCACGGCCGGCGGGCGGAACCGGTTGCTGGTCACCAGCAGCCCGAGGCGTAGTCGCTCCGTCTGGGCCGCCAGGGCCGAGAGCAGTGTCCAGCCCTCGAAGGCGGGCCCGTTCGGGTCGCCGAAGATCGGCATGAGGTGATCGAACAGCCAGGCGTGCTCGATCTGCGGGATGCCGTCCGCCTCGCGCCAGACCCGCACGACGTCGTCGTACGCGACCTGCGACGGGGCTGTCATGATTCCGAAGCTGGGCCTGCGGCCCGGTGCGAGTGGTCCCGGTACCGGGCCGGCCGGCGTTGCAGCGCTCATTGGATGAATGCCTTCCTGGTGAGGGCCGTGACGGCCGGGCGCGACGCGGCGATCTGGCATGATGAGAATCCGGAACGCTGCTCCGAATCACTATACGGAACCGTGCTCCGTTTAGCAAGGCGGCCCGCATCCGCTGCGGGAGCATCCCTCAACGGCTACCGTTGCCCGGGTGGCCCGCCCCGAGTTGGAGATCACCGCGGAACTGGTCAGGGACCTGCTGCGCGACCAGCACCCCGATCTGGCCGACCGCCCCCTGGCGCTCGGC
>JAWWPV010000503.1:0-4740 GCA_033854775.1 Trebonia sp. | reverse complement strand
GTAGCTGAACTGGGCCGGGTTGACCGCGAAGCCGTCCGCCCCGGCGATGATGAACCACTCGATGATGGCGCCGCCGGTCTCGTCGCCCTGGGCGGACATCATCGCGATGCGGGTGCCCTCGGGTGTCGTGTACCAGGACAGGTCGCTCAGGTTCGTGCTGTCGGTGGACTTGAGTACCGCCTCCGGGGGAGTGACGCCCTTCAGCGCGTCGAGCCGGGCGGTGCTCTCATCGAGCAGGCAGGCCGCGATGTTGATCCCGTCGATCGTGCCGCCCGTCTGGTACGCCTTGTCGCAGACCGTCGCGCGGGCGGCCAGCCAGCCGCTGTCTTCGTCGTTGGTAGCGGCCTGCTGCGCGGCGGACGCGCTTGCGAAGCTGGCCTGCCGCACGGCGTCGATGGCCGCGTCCGCGGTCTCGGTCTTGTCCTCATAGCACTGCTCGATGGCCAGGGTGGTGTCCTGGCCGCCGCAGGTGGCAGGCGCTGACATGGCGCGGGCCGGATGGCCCGGGTCGAATGGCTCGGTGACCGGCACGAACGCGGCGGACGGCGCTCTTGTCGCGGCGGCGGTACCCGCCACGCTGGCCGTGGCCCAGGTGCTGGCCGTCGCCGCGGTGCCCTGCGACGCGCTCCCGGCCGCCGGCGCGCTCGAACCGCCGCAGCCGGCCAGCAGGCCGATCGCGGTGGCGGATACGGCCGCCACCGCGAGCCCGCAGCGCGATTGCCTCATGACGTTACCCCCTGCTCCAAGCCCCCATACGTAACGTAAACGGGGCGAGCGTAGCAGGGCGCTAGCCGCAGTTCCTCGCAAGTTGCCCGTATGCAACGTCACAAGTCCGCGAAGACGATTCCTCAGTCATCCGCCAATGCCGGCGCTGCCCCATCCAGCTCGGGTGATACGGCATTGACAGGCAAGATCAGGCGGGATTGTATGACCAACAGACACATATGCGCGGTTTTTGTTGGTTCGGCCTTGAGGATGGTGACGTGCGATGAGGCTTCGCACCGGGTACCTGACAGCGGCCATAGCGGTGGTGGCCGTCGTCCTGGCGGCATGCTCATCGGGCAGCGGCAGCAGCGATAGTACAAGCAGCACGACAGGAAACGCGGCCGCTCAGTCACCGCAGTCCGGCGGGACGCTGAACTACCTGGTAAGCGGCCTGCTGTCGGAGTGGGACCTGGGACTTGACCCGGCGACGGGCGGCGCGGCGCCATCGCTCTACGAGGACGCCATCTTCGGCCAGCTCTTCCGGCTGACCCCCTCCGGTGGCGTCGAGCCCGTCCTGGCGACCGGCTACACGGTAACCGGCGGCGGCACCGTGCTCACCATCTCCCTGCTGTCGGGCGTGAAGTTCTCGGACGGCACGCCGTTCAACGCCGCGGCCGTGGCCTGGAACATCAAGCGCGACCTGGCGACGCCGTCCACGGCGAGCCCCGTCGGGTCGTGGCCGCCGCTGGCCAAGGCCAACGGCATCACCACGCCGGACAGCACAACGGTGGTGCTGCACTTCAGCGCACCCTACGCGCCGCTGATCGCGACCCTCATCGGCTCGAACGTCAACCACGTCGCCTCGCCGACCGCGGTCGGCAAGATGGGCGCGAAGCAGTTCCAGAAGACGCCGGTCGGCGCGGGGCCGTTCGAGGTGGAGAGCAACCTCGTCGACCACCAGCTCACGCTGAAGAAGAACCCCGATTACTTCCAAAAGGGCAGGCCGTACCTGGACAAGCTCGAGTTCACCACGGTCAGCGACGATCAGACGGCCTATGAGGCCCTCCAGTCAGGCACTGGCCAGGCGGCCCAGGTCACCACGCCGACGATCGTCACCCAGGCGAAGGGGAACTCCCAGTTCACCACGCTGGTCACGAAAGGCTCGACGCCCACGCTCCTGCAGCTCAACACCTCCGCACCGCCGTTCAACAACAAGCTCGCCAGGCAGGCGATCTACTACGCGACCGACGCGCAAGCGCTCGCCCAGCACCTGTACAACAGCATGTTCCCGACGGCCGAGTCGTTCCTCGGCCCCGGCGACCTCTTCTACCAGCAGACGGTGCCGGGCTACCTGGGGTACAACCCGGCCAAGGCCAAGCAGATCGTCTCGAGCCTCGGCGGGCTCAACATCAGCCTCTTCGGCCCGAATGACCCGATCAACACCGAGGCGCTGCAGGCCATCGCGCAGATGTGGGAGCAGGCCGGCATCAAGGTGACCGTTCACCCCTACGGGCTTGTGGGGCAGATCCAGGCGTTCTCGAAGAGCTGGCAGGCGGCGCTCCAGTCCAACGGTGCCTGGGACCCGGGCATCAGCGACGGCCTCCCGTTCCGCTTCCTGTCGACCGCCGAGTTCAGCGGGGTCCACGACAAGTCGCTCGACGCGATGATGGCGCAGGCGGACAGCACGCTCAACGCGAGCCAGCGGGCCACCCTTTACGCGAACATCGCGAAGTACATCAGCAGCCAGGCGTACGCGCCGTTCCTGGTCGCCGTGGCACCCGCATCGGTCACCGCGAGCGGCGTGCACGGCCCCGGCCTGACCACCAGCATTCCCGTGATCAGCACCGTGATCACGCCCTACTGGGACGAAGCATGGATTGGGAAGTGAGTTAGTGCTCTGGATGTCCATAGTCGTCGATAACGCGTGCACCCAGATCTGGGACGCACTGGAGGGCGGGGCGAAGGTCACGTCGCTGCGCGTCAGCCCCGTCGTCTACGACGCCGTGGCGGCCGCCAGGAAGGGGGAGGTGGCCAGGCACTACCCGCTGATGCTGCTTGGCCTGCCGCTCGTCGCCGATCACGCCGTGCCGACCTACGACCCGGTTGTCGCCTAAGGCGACAGCTGAGTCGCCTAAGACAACAGCTGAGAGGAGAAGACATGCTGACCGAGGAAGAGAACGAGGCACTGTGCCGGGTGGGGCCAGGGACGCCGATGGGCAAGGTCCTGCGCCGGTACTGGACACCCGCGTTCCAGCTTGGCGACCTGCCGGAGCCTGACTGCCCGCCCATCCGCGTCACCATCCTTGGCGAGAACTTCGTCGCCTTCAGGGACACAGAGGGCAAGCTCGGCTTCCTCGACGAACTGTGCTGCCACCGCGGTGCCTCGCTCACGCTCGGCCGGGTCGAGGACTGCGGCATCCGCTGCCTGTACCACGGCTGGAAGTACGCCGTGGACGGAACCATCATGGAGACCCCCAACCTCGATGCCTCCACCTTCAGGGAGCGGGTCAAGCACGCCGCGTACCCGGTGCACGAGGCGGGCGGACTCGGCTGGGTCTACCTGGGGCCGCCGGGCACCGAGCCTCCGTTCCCTGCCTTCGGGTGGGCCAGCGCCCCCGCGGACGAGATCGTCGTGTCCGAGATAATCATGGACTGCAACTGGATGCAGGCGCAGGAGGGGTCGATCGACTCCTCGCACGTGGGCATCCTGCACCTCGACACGCTCGCCACCATGGGTTCAGGCCCGCGCAGCGTGGGCTCGCTCGACTTCGCCGGGGAACCGTGGGACATGGACATGCAGGTGCCCGGCGGCGCCCGCCGCGAGCCCGGTCAGGCACCCCGGCCGGGCGTCTGGCCCAGCGAGGACAACGCGCCGCGGATCGAGCTGGAGAACACCCCGTTCGGCTTCCACTACGCGGCGGTCAGGGACGTGACCGACGAGCCGGGGAAGAAGTACGTCCGGGTCACCGCGTTCGTCATGCCGTACACGGCGTTGATCGGCGGCTCGAACGGCGCGGTGATCGTGGTTCCGCGCGACGACTACACCTGTTCGACCATCGGCGTGTTCCGGCTGCCGCCAGGTACCGACCCGGCCGCCGCGGCTGAGCGCGCCCGGCGCGGGATCGACCCGGCGGTCTGGGGCCCCGAGCCGGAGAACCGCCGGCTCAGGCTGCCGAAGCAGGACCGGGAGGCGATGGCGGGCGGCCAGAGCTTCGCAGGCTTCCGCGGCGGCAACCGCGTGCAGGACGGCGCGGTGCAGATGTCCTCCGGCCGGATGTACGATCGGGCCAAGGAGCACCTGGTGCCTGCCGACCTGGCGATCATTAGGCTGCGGCGGCTGTTCGCCGACTCGATCCGCCTGCTCGAGGCGGGCCACGACCCGGTTTGCCGCGGCGAAGGCTGTGACTTCACACAGGTCTCGGCCGTCTCTCAGATCATCGACGCCGGCCAGGACTGGCGGGACCTGGTTCCCGGTCACCAGACCAGTAGGGAACCGGCGAACTGAGGACGGCGAACTGAGGACGGCGACATGAAGGTATGGATCGACCAGAGCTACTGCATCGGTTCCGGGCTGTGCCAGGCGATTGAGCCGCGGGTCTTCGCCATCGGCGACGACGACGGGCTTGCCCGCGTCAGGCAAGGCGATCGGGTCTTGCCGCCAGGGCCGGATAACGCGGCAACGGTGCCGGCGGATTGCGATAGCAACGTCCAGGACGCCATCGACTCCTGTCCTGGCGGATGCATCCAGCTGGAGAGCTAAGAGGCGGAAGAGCCGGCCGTGACGCCGGCCTTCTCCGCGGTCATCGCGGCCTGGCTCGGCCGGGTCGCGATGGCCTGCAGGTAACGGCGGGTAGCCACCGCAACCAGGCAGACGCCGAGCGCGATCACCCGGACCGTGCCCTCGCTCGGCCATGGCAGCAGATGCGTCAGCTGGAGCCGCAGGGTCCAGGGTGCATGGCTTCGTTCAGTGACAGGTAGATGACGAGGCCGGTGCCGAGGACCACGGCGACGTCAGCCATCGCCTGCACCGCCAGG
>JAWWPV010000502.1:0-13272 GCA_033854775.1 Trebonia sp. | reverse complement strand
TCCGCCGCGCGCGGCGCTCTTACCGACGCGCTCACAGCGCAGGCGCTGGCTGCCGCCGACGTCCCTGACCCGCCGCCGTCGCTGCGCCTTGAAGTGTCGCAGACGCTCACGGCCGCCCTCGCCGACCCTGAGGTCGCGGCGGCCTTCGCGGAGGGGACGCTGACTAGGGCGGTGCAGTGGTCGGGCTTCGGTGTGCTGCCGTCGGACCCGGACGCGGGTGCCGATGCGGAGCCTACGGACGCGGGCGAAGGCGTCGTGTCCTGGGCCGCCGGCTCGAGTGTGGTCAAGGGCCACGACCTAGGCAGCCGCACGCGCAAATCCAGCGATACCAGGGCGGCATCAGCGGCGGAGTCCGTTGCGAGCGACCGGCCGTCGCGCAGCGCGGCGGGAGCGGGGCGGTCCCGGCTGGCCAGCGCGGGCCCGGCTACCGAGGCGCCCGATGCCGCGCAGCGGCAGGCGGAGCTGAGCGAGCGGCTGGTGCGGGAGGCGGCGGAACGCGCGGCCCGGCGCCGTGAGCAGTACGAGGATGCCGAACGGCTGGTGACAGAAACCTCCGCCGCGACCGCCGAGGCCGCGTCGGCGGAGGACCGGCTTGAGGCGGAGGTTCGTGACCTGGAGCAGCGGCTCACCCGGGCGCGAACCGACCTCGCGGCGGCGCGGATGCGCGCCCGGCATGCCGAGGCCGCCGACCGCCGCGCCCGTCAGGCCCTGGACCGGCTCGGCCGCGAATAGGTGCGCCTCGACGCTTGACTACTTGAAACGTAACGAGTGAGATCAGCACATGGGGAGTTTTACGGTGGTTCGTTGCTGGATGTGGCTTTTTCGTGGTGATGCGGGGCGGTGACCACCTTCATAAGTTCGGCGGACGGCCGCCGGCTTGCCGTACGCATTTCGGGGAACCCCACCGGGCATCCGGTGGTCTATCTGCATGGCACGCCGGGGAGTCGGCTGGGACCGTTCCCGCTTGCGCGGGTGCTTTACTCACTCGGGGTACGGCTGATCAGCTTCGACCGGCCCGGGTACGGCGGGTCGGAAAGGCAGCGCGGGCGCCGGGTCGCGGACGTGGCCTGGGACGTCAGGGCTATCGCGGATGAGCTCGGTCTCAAGAAGTTCGCGGTCGTCGGCCGGTCCGGAGGCGGCCCGCACGCGCTGGCTTGCGCCGCGCTGCTGCCGGGCCGCGTGACCAGGGCCGGGGTCCTGGTGTCGCTGGCGCCCTGGCAGGCAGAGGGCCTTGACTGGTTCGCCGGGATGGCCGCGTCCAACGTCCACGAGTACACCACGGCGGCGTCCGCGCCTGAGTCGCTAATCGCGGAGCTGGTACAGACCGCGGCGCGCATTGCGGCCGATCCGACGAGCCATGTATCGAAGCTCGGGCCGGAGATGCCAGAGTCCGACCTACGGGTCGTGGCGGACACGGGGATTCGGGCGCTGCTCGCGAAGAACTTCGCGGAGGCGCTGCGGCAGTCAGCGTCGGGGTGGATCGATGACGCGCTGGCGTTCTGCGCCCCATGGGGATTCAACCTGTCCGATATCCGGGTGCCAGTACTGCTGTGGCACGGCGAGAACGACGTGTTCTCACCCGCCGCGCACGCCCGCTGGCTGGCGGGGAAGGTCCCGAGCGCGGAGCTGTGGGTCTTGCCCAACACCGCGCACTTCGGGGCCCTTGAGGTAGTCCCTGATGTGCTGTCCTGGCTGATCCGGCCGAGCTGAGCGGATCAGGTCGGCTGGACCTCCAGGTCGCGATTCTGTACTCGCCAGTCGCGCACCGCGGTGATGTTGGGGTGTTCCTCGCCGAGCGCTTCGCGCATCTCGGCGATAACCAGCTGCTGGAGGCGGATGGCTTCCTCGGTGTTCCCGCTCGCACGGATGGTGATGGCGAGGTTCGCCTGGCAGACCAGCGTATCCGGGTGGCGGCTGCCGAGTGTCTTGGTCAGCCGTTCGAGCGTGTCCTCCAGCTGAGCCTCCGCCTCGGCATGCCGCCCCAGGTCGTGCAGGCAGTTCGCCCGGTTGACCGCGCAGCATAGGGCGGACGGATGGTCGTCGCCCAGTGTGGCCCGCAGCGCGGTCAGTGTACGGTCCGCGAGTTCCAGTGCCGTCCGCACCGAGCCTGTGCCACGCAGGTAGGTGGAGATGTTGTTACGTGCCGCGAGCGTGAACGGGTGCTCGGCGCCGAGGGTGTCCTCGTAGGCCCGCAGCACCTTGCTGGCGGTCTCGTAGGCGGCTGCCTTGTTGTCAAGCGCGGACTGGTCGCAGGCGAGGTTCAGCTGGCAGGCGAGCGCTTCCGGAAGGTCTGGGCTGTAGGAACTCGCGTACCGTTCGCTGGTCTGGCTGGAGAGCTGGAACGCCTCGTTAAGGCGTCCCATCTTGCGCAGTGAGACAGCAAGGCTCTTGGCGGTCCGCAGAGTGTCCACGAGGTCCTCGCCGAGGATGGCGTTGTAACGCTCGAGTGTGGCTCGGGTGAGTTCGATGGAATCGGCGTACTCGCCGAGCTCTCGCATATCGCGTCCGAGCATGGCGGCTGAGTGCAGGGTGTACGGGTGATCGGGGTTGAGGACGCGCTGCCGGTCGGCGAGCGTTTCCGCGTCTATGTCCCTGGCCCGGGAGAAGTCGCCCACTAGGCGGAGGTCCACCGCCAGGTTGTTCGCCGCGGACAGCGTGTTGGGCTCGTCCTGCCCGACTGTGTTCCGCAGCTCGCTGTAGGTTTCCTCGTCCATGTCCAGTGCCTCCCGGAACTTGCCGAGGGCGCGCAGGTCGGCCGCGAGGCTGCCCGCGGTCTGCAGCACGTGCGGGTGCCCACTCCCGAGCGAGCGCTCCTGCTTTTCGAGGATCTCCTTGTCTGTCTCATATGCCTCGCTGTACCGGCCCTGGGAACGCAGGACGTTCGCGATCTGGAAGCGCAGGTGCAGGGTCTGCCGGTGATTAGGCCCGATCTTCTGCCGCCACTGGGCCTCGAAGTTCGACCCGGACTCCAGCGCCTCCTCGAACTCACCGCGCTTCCACAGGTAGCGGACGCGGTCGATGAGCAGTCGCCTCGTCTCCTCGTAGTCACAGTTGGCGGCCTCCGAGCCGCTCAGGTGCGGCCAGATGAGGTCATACCGCGGCCAGTTCTCCGGGTCGTCCGTACCGCCCTGCCGGGGCCTGGCTCCTACCAGGATGCGGTGCACTTCGTGCATGGCTTCCTCGCGGTACTCCGACGTCGGCATCTGAGCCCGGACCACGGCCTGGACGAGCCGGTGAACCTCGATGCTGTTACTACCCCGGTCGATCTTGGCGAGCGAGAACCGGGTCAAGTCCCTGATCAGGACCGCGAGAACGGATCGCTCCTTGAGCCGGTCATCGAACGGCAGCAGGGACTCGATCATCTCACCGCTGTACAGCAGCGTCAGCGAAATCGGGTCAGGCGAGAAGTAAGCGCAGAGCTCGAGGAGGCGGGCCGCGCCCGGCGACTGCTCGCGCAGCCGGTCGAAGGACAGCCGCCAAGTGGCCGCGACCGTAGACGGGTAGTCACTCGCCTGGGCTAGGTTCAGGGCCACGGTCAGCTCGCTCTCCAGGCGATCGACGTACTCGGCCGCGGGCATCCCGGTCTCCGCCAGCCACGCACCCGCCTGCTCGATGGCGAGCGGCAGGTCGCCGAGAGCCTCGGCCACCCGTGTCGCGTCCCCCTCTGACAATCCGGGGACCCGCCGTCGCAGCAGGTCAAGCGACTCATCACGGGAGAAGACGTCGATCTCGAGCGGCTCGGCTACCCGCGACCACGCCGGGTTCCGCGTCGTCACGATCACATGCCCGGGTCCGCCGGGGAAGAAGTCCTTCACCTCATCGGGGTTGTCCGCGTTGTCAAAGATCAGCAGCCAGCGGTCGTAGGGGCGGCCGAGCCGCAGCGCCTCACGGACCGCCTGAGTGGTCTCGGGGATAGAGTCACGGCTCCGGACGCCAAGCGCCTGCGCCATGGGCGCTAGCACCGGGTTGATCAGCTCGTCCTGCTCGGAGGGAATCCACCAGATCAGGTCGTAGTCCGCCATGTAGCGGTGCGCGTACTCAAGCGCCACCTGGGTCTTGCCGACGCCGCCGAGGCCGTGCAGCGCCATGGGGGCGACGACCGCCATGCTGGTACCGACGAGCCGGTCGTGCAGCTGCTCGAGCACCTCGGTACGGCCGGTGAAGACCGCGTTCCTGGTCGGCACTCGCCAGACCGGCGGGGTGGTACGCGGGTACCTCGGCGGTCGGACCTGCGTGGCGTGGGGCTGCACGGTGAGCTTCGGCGGGTAGCCGAGCGCCCTGAGCAGCTCGTCGGTGGCTTGCGTCTCGTCGCGCCTCGTTAGGTCCACGATCGTTCGGTCGGAGAACGGCGGTCCCACCGTGACGTCGGCCACCCGCACCGGTATGAGCCGCCGGCTGGCGCCGACCGGATCGGCTGCCGTGATGGCCTCCCAGACTCCCCCGGCGTCCGGCGAGGCGAGGTAGCCGGCCGACAAGATAGCGACCGTCCGGCCGGCCGTGGCCGCGCCGTCCCGTGCGTCATCCCTGGTGCGGCCGCCCGCGCTCGCGCCGGCCTGCGGGCGCAGAACGCGGATGCCCCGTTCGGTGAGCAAGGCGTCGATCCAGTCCGCCCACATCCGGTCCTGCGGGACATAGCTGAGGTAGATGTCCCCGGGTGGCGGCTGGCGCGGCCGGATGAAGGCGGCCTTGTAGGTGAGCCGCGTCTCCTCACCCATCTCCCCGAGCGAGCGGACCTTGCCCTCGGTGATCGCGGCGGTGAGCCGCTCGTAGGCGCCCAGCAAGGTCAGCGGCGACCTAGGGGAATCACCGAAAGACGCGAGCGTCTCCTCGAACGCGTAGTACGGCTTGTAAGGAATCACCACGGATGCCCAGTAGTCGTTCTTCTCGTACTCACCCATGGCCTTCGGGAACGGGTCGAACCTGGCCCTGGCCAGGTCAAGACCAGCGTCCGCCTTGTCTTTCTCCGCCTCGTCAATCCGCATCGGGACCGGCAGCACCCGGATGTTCCGGTAGTGGTAACGCTGGTCCACCCGCTTAGCCACAGTGGCCGCACCGTCGATGGACTGGTCGTTGAGGGTAAAGCAGTCCACCAGCACGTCAGGCAGGTGCACCGTGCAGATATCGGCGATGTCCGACAAGCCGGTTCGGCTGTCGATGAGCGTGTAGTCGTAGTGCGCCTTCATGTCATCGCGGAGAGCGTCGATGAACTGGCCGCCGCTAAGCCGGTCGTAGAAATTGTCCCAGTCGATCGAGGTAAGCGACGACGAGTAGTCCCGGTTCTGCCGGCCCGCGGAGAAGTAGTCCAGGGTGCCTCCCCGGGAAAACTCCCAGTTCACCGAGATGACATGCGGCAGGATCCTGGCGTAGTGCCGGCGCCAGTCGCCGTGGTGCTCCGTCTGCTCGGCGGCGACCCAGGCGTAGTCATTGATGAGCTCGATCACCCCAGGCGTGGCCGCGACCAGCTTCGAGTCGAGGAACGGGTGAAAGTACTTATGCAGGCCGGGCGAGTCGAGGTCCCAGTCGACAACAAGCACCTTCCGCCCGTTGCTCGCCAGGATCCAGGCGACGTTGGACAGGGCCATCGTCCGGCCCGTGCCGCCCTTGTAGGAATAGAAAGTGACGATCTTGCCGTCCAGCGCAGTGTCGTCAGCCATCTTCGTGCTCCTGGGATATTGGAGGGGTGGCCTGCGTGCCGCCATCGTGGGGCGGTACGCGGCCTGTCTCGCCGGCCTGGCGCCCTTCGGCGTACTTGAGGTACTGCCGCGCGGCGTGCCGCATGGAGTCCCCGAGCACCGGAGGAATGTCCTCGATGGCCGGAACGCCCCGGGCAGCCTGCAACTCGGTCATGCGGACCCGGTCTCTGCGCGTGATCGGCATGGCCGCGTCAAGCGCTGCGCGCAGTTCGGCCTCCGCGCCGGTCATCTCAGGATCTTTGCGATTCCACACGACGACCAGTTGAATCCAGGGCTTGCTCAGCTCGTCAAGTCGAGCGAGGATCCGCTGGCAGTGCGGCCGCGTCGTCTCCCAGGGGTCAACGAGCAGGACAGCGGGTCCCGTCGCCGGGCCGTCTCCATTCAGCAGGTCATCCTCTTGCTCATAGAGGTCACTGATCTCGGGCCGGAACCCAAGGTAGCGCGCAAGGACCCTGGCATACTCCGCAAGCGGCTCCACCGAGTCGGGCGTGTACGGATTCCAGTCGCTGGCCGCTTGTCCGTAGTAGTTGCCGCTTCGCCCGGCCGGCAGGTCGCCGAGATGCGGCGCGGCAACGATGATCCGGAGCCGCTTGTCTCCCGGCATGTCCGCGGGTGCGCCCTCTTCAAACGCGTTCGGCAGCGAGTCATAGCCGATGGTCGGCCCAGGCGGAACCTGTGTCCGCTCGGCCACCTCGACGATATGCCGCGCGAGGTGCAGCACCGTCCAGTCATAGTCGTCCTTGAACCGGTTCACCTTCATGATCGCGAAGAAGCCGTACTCAGCGTAGGTCGGGCCGAAATCACGGGGCTCAAAATGTATCGACTTGGCCGCTAGGGGGAACTGCTCGACCCGCACCGGGCTCCAGAGCGCCGGAATGATCGTTTCGGCGTGGCTGGAGGCCTGCGCGGCGCCGTTACGTGCACGGTTGCGGAAGGCGGACCACTCCTTACCGCAATGAGCGCTCTGGAAGTAACGCCGCGAGTACAGCGGTACGAAGACGCGGCAGGTCGCCAGGTTCCGGGAAAGCCGCCAAGGCCACTCGTTTCCGGACCTGAGTTCCCGGTCCATGAAGCCGACTTTGCTCGCCGGCAGACCGGTAATCTGGCCGATGTAACCGCACAGATCCCGGAAGAGCTGGTGCACCCAAACGTCTTGGTCTTCCGTGTCCTGATCGTTGCCCCTGTTGGCATGCGCGTAACTCAAGAAGAAATACGCCCCGTCGTCGGCGGCCGGCTCAGGTCCGTGCACACCGTCCCCTTCCAACAAGGCGGCGTAATCGCCGACATTGGGTAGGAGGTATCACTCTATGTCAGGTCACCCAAGGTTGGAAAGATCTCGGCTCCGTGTCGGGACGGGGTTCCTACGGCGATCCGCCATCCATTTGACGGCGAAGTCAACGGCCTGCCGCACGGAGATCAGGTGCGAGTACGCGTTACCAACGTTACCAGTGGCCACTTCCATCTGAGCTTCCAAGGATTTACCGATAACATCGAATTCACTATCGTCGAGCACCACATCCAGGTACCTCCGCCAGCGGCGTTTTCCCTTTGATACGACGACGCAGGTGTAATTGCGCAGTGGCGGCCGCCTGGTGTAACGATATTCGGCCAAGTGGAACGCGGTGCAGGACTCGTAGCCGACGCCCAGGAGCAAGATCGACGCGTCCTGCCGGTACAGCTTTCCCAGCGGCGAGTCCTCGCCAAGGTGACAGTTGAGCTGGTGCCCGGCCATCAGATAGCGCGCCTGGCGGCCGACAGCGCTGAACGAGGACTGCGGGTGGGCACTGCGGATCGCGCCGCGGGTCGTCCGCACCGCTTCGGCGAGAGCACCGACCGACGTAGGGGTCGTCTTGCGGTCGAAGGCGGGCATCCGACGGCGAAGCTCGTCGTTTTGCGCCTTGGTGAGGCCGTGGATGCTGGTCCGGAAGACGCGCGAGGTGCGCGAGTTCTCCGGCGTGCCCGCGCCGGCCACGAGGGTGCCGTCCTGGCCCAGCGCTTCCCGGAGTGCCGCGACGACTGTCGGGGCACCGCCGTCCACCCAGCCGACCTGCCGGAGCGAGGCGTGCACAAGCAGCGTCTGGCCGGGCCGCACCCCAAGGGCATACAGCTCGGCGACGAGCCGCTCGCGGGTCATCGCCAGGCGGATCATGTCGGCCCGGGCGTCCACCGCGGTCATCTCCGGTCCGGCTCCTGCCGCCGTCGCCAGGCGGCGCGGCGTTCGGCGGCCCAGTCACGGGCCGCGGTCGCGGCGGCGTCGGGGACCGGCTCGTCGAGCCAGGGCTGGACAGTGACCCGCATGCCGCCGACGAAGCGGGCACCGAGTGCGGTGAGCCCATCCGAACTGGCGAGGGTCTCAATCGCCTCGGCAGTGAGCGCGCGCCAGCGAGCGAACCGCCCGGCGGCGGCCAGCGCGTCAGGGCCGGACAGCTCGTGGCGGCGAATTCGCCAGAAGTCGGTGACGGCGAGGTGCGCGTAGGCCCCCTGGAGCAGCGGCTCAAGCGGGCGAGGGTCCTCTCGCCAGGGCGCGTAGTACAGGCGGCGGTCCGCGGGGTCGCACAGGTCGAACAGGTCAAGCACCGCGCCTAGCTTGACGTGCTGGAATTCGTGCAGCAGAAGCAGCGCAAGCGTGCTGCCGTCGCCGGGGAGCGCCGCGGCGACCGCGCCGAACGCCTGCCGGGCGGCGGCGCTGATCTCTCTGCCCGGTACATCGTTTGCCAGTGGCATAAGCGTAGACAGGCCAGCCACCAGGCCGGGCAGGTACCCAGGGAAAGAGCGCTCGATCAGCGGCCACGCCACCGCGAGCTGGCCCTGCCAGCCTTCCGCTTCATGCTCGCTCAGCCGTGGCGCGGCCGGCCACTGGTGGCAGTCCCGGTACGGGTCGGTGTCATCAAGCAAGACGGTGAACTGGCCGGAGCGCAGCTCGCGGACCTGCTCCCAGTCCGCGTCCGGTTCCGCGTCCGCCAGCTGCACGTGCCACTTGCCCGAGGCGGCGCGCACCTCGAATCCGCCTTCCGCGACCTTAACCGTCGCGGACGCGTCAGGGCCGACGAGCAGCCTGCCCAGTGTGGGCAGGTGGAGGTAGCCGTCGGTCACCGGCACGTCGATCTCGGCGGGCATCTCCGCGCGGATCGCCGCGGCCGCCGAAATTGCGGCCAGGTACGCCGCCTCTGCGGGGAGGCCCGCGCCGACGGCAGCCGAGACGCTCCCGATGCCATTGGGTGCGGTCGTGGCGCGCAGGCAGCGCTCGGCCCAGGCCCGCACGTACGGGTGGCTGAGCACCTTCGCCCACGCCGGCGCTTGCTGGCGCTCCACCTGCGTCGCGAGCTCCCAGCCGGCGCTGAACGCGCTGTCGCGGTTCTGGTCAGCGCGCTCGCGGAGCAGCGCGAGCACCGCGCGCTGGCGGGAACGCTGGCCGCTGATCAACTGCTTGATCGCCCCGATGTCGCCGAACCCGGCTGCGATCGAGTCGAGTTGGTCGCCGGACAGCTGCAGCGCGGAGCGCGGCTGCGCTGCCGAATCCGCCGCGGGCCGGAGCCCGGACTGGACGTGAGTGATTATCTTCACCAGGTCGGCACAATAGACGGATGGATTGTCGAAGCCGGCGCTCGCCTTGTACCGGTGGGCGTACAGGCCGCCGCCGCAGCTGGTCACCACGGGGCACTGGCGGCAGGCCCGGCTTAGCCCGGCAAGGCCGCGCTGGCGGGCCTGAATGGCGGGGTGGGCGGCCGCGTCGTCCAGGGAGTGCGTCGCGATGTTCAGCCCGGTCGCGGGCGCGCCGTCGTAGGCCACCTTGATCGAATCGGCCTGCTCGATCTCGCCGTCAGTCTCGATGACAGCCAGGTCGCTGGCCGCCAGCCCGAGCGCCTCCGTGCGGCTGACACCGCCCAGGGTGGTCGCGATGATCGAGTCGAACAGGCGGACACGTACCGGCTTGCCGTCGGCGGTCCAGGCGCGGTACACGGCGGCGAGCCAATCGGCGTACGGGGCGTGCTCTCGGGTGCTGATGCCGCCAGGGGGCGGAGCGTCCCAGGTGGCATGCGGCAACAGGAAGTCAATGTCCGGCGGGTCCAGGCTGGCAAGCGTGCGGTAGACGGCGACCGGGTCGCTGCGCACGTCGATCGTGCACAGGATGCCCGCGTAAATCTCCCGGTACCGGTCGGTGCGCAGCAGGTCGATCGCGGCGACGGCCTGCTGGTAGCTGCTGCGCCCGTTAGCGAACCGGCGGTGCAGGTCGTTGGCGGCCTGATCGCCGTCCAGTGACACGCCGACCTTGATCCGCTCGGCGCGGAACACCTGGCAGAACTCGGTGCTTAGCCGGACCCCGTTAGTGTGGATACGCAGGTCAAGCTGACATTCAGGTTCGATAGCGGTGCGCAGGGCCCGCGCGATCTCAGCGAGCCGGGGGGCGCCCGCCATCAAGGGCTCGCCGCCGTGGAGCACGACGCGGACCTCGGGCAGGCGATGCTGGCGGGCGTGTTCGGCGATCCGATCGCCCGCCAGCGCCACCGTATCGGCCGCGATGACCCTCGGGCGCGCGCGCCAGCTCTGGTCTGCGTGCTCATACACATAACAGTGATCGCAGGCCAGATCGCAGCGGCTATGCACCTTCAGGACGAACTGCCGGAAGGGCAGAAGGCCTCCGGGCACGGGGATGACCGGTCAGATCGAGGAGTTGAAGGCTGAGACCGGAGTGGCCAATCCGCCGTCCTGGTGGGCGAGCCCGCGCATAATACGCGCATATTCAGCACTATAAATGTTAACGTTATGGTCAAGGGTTGTGTCTTGAAGGTCGGTTAGGTCCGAGACAACGAGTGCGTCTTCTGTGACAGCCGTCATGGCGGGTCAGCTCCTGTGCCGGTGTCGGCGACGGCATCGCCGACACGATCAGTGGTGCACTGTGACAACGCGTAAAGTAGTCGGCAAGACGGTGGTACGGAGTCACCCTATCGCACTCTGCGTAGTGAGCTGCGCCGATGGCGAAAATGCCCGGATCTGTCAATGAACCTAACGAATCGGTGTCGTTGAGACCATTCGACTGGAAATTCTCTCGGTGGAGCCTGCCGACCGGGATAGAGGGGTGAACCGCGAACGCGCCCCGCAGCGCAACTCAGCGGCCCGGCTCCCCCGCAGCGTTCCACCGCGACGCCTGCGCCATTACTATCATTCCCGGATTCCCTGGTCGCCTAGCTCGAACGCATTCAGAAGTGAATGGTAATTGGCGAAGGGTCCGGGTTCAACAAGGCATTTCTCGGCAAGATCCAGTATTCGGGCGAACGGCTTCTTCACCCATACGTCAAGCTCAGGGGGTTGCCGCCGCCGTGCTAAGGGTGCGCGGTTTGGATTCCGTGCTCTTTGAGGCGGGCGGTGTTTCGCTCGTCCAGCGTCTCGTAAGCGGCATTCTCATCCACCGAGAACTCCACCGGGCCCGCCTGGTTGGCTGACCGGTCGGCCTCGGCGCGGTAGACGATGGTGGCGTTGCCCTCGAGGACGGGATACCAGGCGCCGTCGCGGACCTGGATCGAGGCGGCGGCCACCCCGCCGGCGTTGCGGACGACCAAGCGCTCCGCCGGGTCGAGGCCGGACACGCGGGAGTAGGCGGCACGGGACGCCACCACCCCGGAGCCGCAGGACGGCGTCAGGCCCGCGCCGCGCTCGAAGGTACGGACGAACACCTCAGGTGCCACGCCCCCCGTGTCGTTGAGCGCCGTGTCGTTGAGCGCCGTGTCGTTGAGCGACTGGAGGAACGAGACGTTGGCGCCCTCCGCGAAGACCTCGCTGGCCCGCTTGCCGAGCTCGATCAGGTCGGGCTCGGAGTACTCCCCCACGATCGCGATGACGTGCGGATTGGGCACCGCCACGGCCGTGAAGTCCTCGAACGGGGCCGGAAGGGCCGCGTCGTCGAAGCGCAGCGGCGGCAGCTCAAGGAGTACCTGGCGGACGCCTTCCGGTGTCGAGGGCGCGCGGTGCACCGTGTAGTCACGCCCGCCGCTGCTGACGACCTCGGTGTCCGTGCCGCGCAGGTCGAGGATAAGGCGCCCGAGCCCGCGCATCCCGTTGCCGCAGAACTCGGCCGACGACCCGTCGGGATTGAAGAACCACGCCCGCGCGTCCGGCCCGCTCGCGTCATAGAGGTAGATCCCGTCACTGCCCCCGGTCCACGAAGACCGGTCGCACACTCGCCGGACGAACTCCCGCAGCCCAGCATCGGACGCCCACGCGTCCGGCGCAGCGTCCAGCGCGAAGATCTCATTGAGCGACCCGTGGGTCTTGACCAGCCTCACCGTCCTCACCCTACCGCCCTCCCCCTACGAGGCAGGAGAGCAATGGAGCGCGACCGGGCGGAGCCACGAACCCGTTCGGACGACTCCTGATTTTGACTTTGGGTTTGCCTTTTATCTTTCGAGCGCTCACATGCCGAACGCCGGATACGTGGAGAAGCGGGCGCCCGCCGCGTAGTTGCGGACCGCGACGCGGGCACGGTCGATCATGTTCGCCGGGAGGTCGGTCAGCGGGTACCAGCCGAAGTCGCTGTAGCTTCGCGTCCCGCCGGCGGCCGGTATCGGGCAGGCCTCGTCGGCCCAGCCGTCGGCCGTCAGGAAGAACGCCATGCGGCCGGCGCCTGAGACATCGTGCAGCACGTGGGCAAGCGACACCCTGGCCGGATCGAGCGCGATCCCCATCTGGGCCGCCGCTACCCGGACCGCGGCCTCGACGAGGGTCTCGCGCTCGGCAAGGCGGCCGGATGGCGGCTCGTAGGCGCCATCGCCGTATCCCGTGTTGGCCCGCCTGCCGAGCAGCAGGTCACCGTTGGTGACCAGCAGCAGGTGAATGTCGACGATGAGCTGAAAGTGACGAGAGTGCCTGGCCGTCTCGGCGGCCAGCGGCTGCGTCAGGGTTTTGGTCATGACTTGATGTCCTGCCCGGCTTGCCATCGTGTTTCCCCGGTCCCCGTGGGACGGTCAGCCATTGCGGGCTTTCCGTGCCCTGGGACAGGTAACGTACTCCAGGCTTCCTGTGGATCACCATGTGCGTAACCGGGGCCTAGCTGTGGAATACCCCTTCATTTAGGGGTGCTCCGCTGTGGACATCCCGAGCCGGTCAGCCCGTGCACGCTTGGGGTCCTGGCTGTGGACAAGCCGCCGGCGGCTGTGGATCACGGCGGCGCGGAAAATCTTCCCGCTCAGCTCTGGTTCTCGGTCTTCTCGGTGTTCTCGCGGATCTTCTTCATCTCGTCGTAGATCCGGAAGATGACCATGAACGCCTCGAGCACCACGCGGTAGATGCCGAGCGTCAGCAGCAGGAAGATCGGCTCGACGATGATCAGCGTGAACAGGCCGCCCGCCACGCCGCCGGTCCTGAAGCCGATGACGAGGATGGTCAGGCCGATGAGCGCCGTCCAGATGGTGAACAGCACGTAGAGGACCTTGACGATCTTCGGCGTGACGAAGGAGCTGAAGCTAAAGTCGAAGAGCGAGCCGAGGAAGCCCTTCTCACCCGGATGCTTCGTCCGTGCCGCCGCGGGCGCCGCGCCCGGTGCACCCGGCGCGGCCTGCCACCCCGGCGGAGGCGGGGGCGGGGG
>JAWWPV010000501.1:0-4931 GCA_033854775.1 Trebonia sp. | reverse complement strand
GGCGACCTGAACCAGATCGCGCTCAGCAGCGGCTGGGGCAGTGCCAGCGGCGTGTTCTGGCTTGACGTGCGCCGCTAACTTGGGCGATTGGGCCACGTAGCCCCGTCGGCGGATCGGCGGAACCCGTAAGCCGACCGTCGGCGTCGCCCGCGTGCGGCCACGCTCGCGCTGACTTCACGAGTATGCGTATCTGCTGGTCAGCGGGCCGATGTACCTGAGATGTACCTCTGAATACGGCGTTTATAGCATGTGGCCGGGGATTCCTCATGATGCCCCTGCCGCAAGCGTATCCGTGCCGGGGAGAGGCCGCGCGCCGCGCTGATTGCCGAGGCATGCAGGGACCGCGCTCCCCGGCCGCGACGGCTCTCCTGAGCGCCTCATTCCTTCCTGCAAGGCGAAAATATCAAGCTAGCCGCGGCCGGCAGTAAAGACGTGCGCGCCACCGGCATTGCGGGCGAGGAGATGCGCCATGGGGCTGTCGAAGTCGAGTAGCAGGACAGCGAGCGCGGGAACCTGACTTAAGTGATCGGTTAAGCCGGGGGCGCAGGCGCTCCGCCCGGCTCAATCTGCCGTCAAGCGTGCGCCAGTACACTGACCGTCGGCAAGGGGCACCAATGCGGTGACATTGGGGGGCTGTCGGGAGCGCCGGCCGCGCTTCACGGCGCCGGCTGAAGGGAACAACGGGTGTGAACAGGCGTCCAGGTCGCATCCACGCCGCGACCATCGACACCACCGGGCAGTCGGCGAGTCAGGCTCGCGTACACCAGCGAACCGTTG
This sequence comes from Trebonia sp., assembly GCA_033854775.1. Classification (GTDB taxonomy): domain Bacteria; phylum Actinomycetota; class Actinomycetes; order Streptosporangiales; family Streptosporangiaceae; genus Trebonia. The sequence goes on along the minus strand of JAWWPV010000501.1, from coordinate 4,154 downwards.
ACATCGGGCCGGTCCAGGTCAGCGACATCACGTTCCAGACCGACATGACCGTTGACTGCGATGACGTCGGCACCGGCTACTACCTGAACCTGCCGGTCGTGGGCCGGCTGGAGTCCAGGCACCGCGGATCGAAGATCATCGCGAGTCGTGAGCTGGCCGTCGTCTTCCAGCCGGGCGGCGGGTCGTTCTCCGGGCAGTGGGCGGCCGGGACCCGCGTGCTGTGCGTCCGGCTCGACCAGTCCGCGGTCGACGCGGCGCTGGCCAGGCTGACGGGTGGTGCACCGGCGGTGAAGGCCAGCTTCGAGCTGGCCATGAACACGCGCCACGGTCTCGGCCGGACCTGGGTTGAGCAGTTGCTCGTGCTGAGCCGTCAGCCGGGAGGGCAGGACGGCCTGCTCGCGAATCCGCTCGTTTCCAGGCCGCTCGCCGAGAGCCTGGTCAACGGCTTCCTACTGGCCGTGGAGCACACGCGCTCTGCGGCGGTAGCGGCGAGCGCGGCGTCCGTGGAGCCGACGCGGCCGGCCACGATCCAGAAGGCCATCGAGCTGATGGAGACGGACCCGCGGGCTCCGTTGAACGTTTCTGAACTGGCGGCCTCGTGCGGGGTGAGCGCGCGCGCACTGCAGCTCGGCTTCCAGCGCCATGTCGGCATGTCGCCCATGTCCTACCTGCGGGACGCCCGGCTGCGCCGGGCCGACGCCGAACTACGCGCGGCGGTCCCGCCGGACGACACCGTGGCCGGCATAGCGCGGCGCTGGGGATTCGCCCACCTCGGCCGGTTCGCGGCCGCGTACGAGGCACGATTCGGTCAGCCGCCGGGTCGGACGCTGCGCGCGCCCCGCTGATGCGGTTCGCGGCTATCATCACTTCTTTTTCCGGACAATCATCTGGCTACTAGCATGCGAGTGATTACCGTTTCGCCGGGGGAACGACAAGGATCTTTCCGGGGAAGGTAATCATGAGCAGCGAGCCGTACGCCGACGTCCGCGAGATGTACATGGCCCACGCCATGTTCCGTCGCGAGTTTGGCCTGCTACCTGCGCTTATCAGCGGCGCGACAGCCGCCGATGCCACGAGGGCGCGCATCATCGCGGAGCACTATGACCTGATTCACTCGACGCTGCACCACCACCATCAGGCGGAGGACACCTACCTGTGGCCGCGGCTGGTCAGCCGCGCCGGGCCGGAGGCGCCGTCCATCGTGGCGGCCATGGAGGCGCAGCACGAGCAGCTCGACAAGGTACTCGCCGACGTCACCGCCGGGCTGGCGGGCTGGCGGGAAAGCGCTGACCCGGTCCAGGGCGCACGGCTCGCCGAGGCGGCCGCCCGGCTCAACGGGCTGCTCGCCGAGCACCTGGCGGCCGAAGAGGAGCAGGCGGTGCCGCTGATCGCGCGGTGCGTAACGGCAGCCGAATGGGGCGAGATGGTGGCCGCCAGCGCCGTGGGCATCGAACCAGGGCAGATGCCGCTGCTGTTCGGCCTGATGATGTACGAGGGCGACCCCGAGGTCATCAGGGAAGCCATCGATCACCTGCCGCCCGATGTCCGCCCGGTCATGGCCGAGCTGGCCGCCGGGGCGTTCGCCCGGCACGCCGAGCGCGTGCACGGAACCCCGGCTCCCGCCACGAGCGATGAGATCTGATGGCTGACTACGGTCACGAGCTGCGGTTCGGCGTCATGCTCGAGCCGGAAGCCGACTGGGGGCGAGAGGTGCCGGCCCTCGCCGAGCTGACCGAGCAGGCCGGCCTGGACCTGGTCAGCCTGTCGGATCACCCGTACTGGACCAGTCGGCTAGACGCGATGACCCTGCTGACGGCCATCGCGGCGCGCACCTCGCGGGTGACGCTGTTCCCGAACCTCGCCAACCTGCCGCGGCGGGAGCCGCTCATGCTGGCCCGGGCCGCGGCCACCCTCGACATCGTTAGCGGCGGCCGCTTCGAGCTGGGGCTGGCGACCGGCGCGCAGCAGCTCTGGGAGCAGATCGTCGCCGACGGCGGCCCGCAGCGCAGCGCGGGCGAGTCCGTGGCCGCACTGGAGGAGGCCATCACCATCATCCGCGCCTCCTGGGCCGGGACCGGACCCGTCCGGTTCGACGGGGCGCACTACCAGTTGCCCTCAGCCAACGGCGGGCCAGCCCCCGCGCACCACGTCGGCATCTGGGTCGGGGCTTACCAGCCGCGCATGCTCCAGCTGGTCGGCCGGACCGCTGACGGCTGGGTGCCGAGCTCGCCAGCCATGCCCCCTGAGCAGCTAGCGGCGGCCAACCTGATCATCGACGAGGCCGCCGTCGCGGCCGGGCGCTCACCGAAGGACGTGCTCCGGATCTACAACATCGAAGGCACGTTCGGCGAGCCTGGTGCCGGCTTCCCACAGGGGCCGCCCCAGGCGTGGGCGGAGCAGCTCACCGACCTCGCCCTTGCCCAGGGCATCAGCGGCTTCGTGCTGTACCGGGTCGGCTCCGCTGACCTCATCAAGCAGTTCGCCGCCGAGGTCGCCCCGGCTGTCCGGGAGGCGGTCGCCGCGGAACGGGCCCGTAGCGTCCAGTAAGGCCAAGGAGGCGCACTGCTAACCAGCGCGGGCAACCTGCCCGCCGAGCAGGACGTGCCGCCAGGGCAGGCTCGACGCCCGGTCGGGTAAGTGTCCCGTTGGGCCGACTTTTGTCAGCCCAACGGGACACTTAGGAGTGACCGCCGAGGCCTTCAGGGGAGGCTTGCCAATGGTTCACGTCGACTACGAGCCCGGCCGCGCGGGCTTCTACCAGGACGCTGTAGACCGTCATGTTGCGCTGTCCACGGACGTATATCGGACGGGCGTCTGTGCTGTTAGGACAGGCGCCCCCCTCGTCGACGGGGTCCTGCTCCGCTTTGAGGGTGCTGAGGGCGTCATAGCCCGACGGTGCGCACCGACTGTTTGCATTTGCCGCCCGATCCGGGCCTCGCGTGAACCTATGACGAGGTGCAGGCGCTGTTCGACGCGGCTGACTGGCGGGCAGGGCAGATCCGCGCCCGGGGCCGCAAGGGCGCGCTGGCGGCGCTGCGGGACGCGGCGGTGCTCAAGATGGTCTACCCCTACGGGTTGCGCCGCCAGGAGGCGGGCGGCCTGGACCTGGCTGACCTGCGACGTTACCCGAAGGCTCCGCAGTACGGCCGACGCGGCGGGCTGTTCGTGCGGTGGGGCAAGGCGTCCAAGGGCAGCCCGCCCTGGCGGCGCACCGTGCTGACGGTCCCGGAGATGGACTGGATCACCGGGGTGCTGCACCCCCAGCGCCTTTGGTCGATTCAGTGAAGCCCGAGTGATACGCGTGCGCTCCTGAGCTCGCGCGTTGGCGTCAGGAACGAAGGGTGCGCAGGCCGGTGCGGATTTCGCTGACCATGATCTCGGGCTGTTCCAGGGCCGCGAAGTGCCCGCCCTTGTCGGCCTCGCCGTAGTGGATCAGGTTGCTGTAGGCGTCTTCGATCCAGCTTCGTGGCAGGCGTGGGATGTCCTTCGGGAAGACGGTCACCGCGACCGGAAGCGTCAGCTTCGGGCCGGCGAAAGTGCCCGATTTGTTCTCCCAGTAGATGCGGCCGGACGACGCCGCGCTGTTGGTGAACCAGTAGAGGGATATCGCGTCGAGCATGTCGTCCCTGCTGAGGGCGTCCTCGGCGAGCCCGTGGTTGTCGGTCTTGGACTGGAACTTATCGTAGATCCAGGCTGCCTGACCAGCGGGAGAGTCCGATAGGGCGAATCCGACGGTCTCCGGCTTCGTGCCCTGAAGGTGGTTCGCCCCGCCGAGGTCGCCGGTGTAGAGGGCGAGGGTCTCCACGGCGTGGCGCTGTTCGGGCGACAGGGTGTCGGGTATCTGTGCAGGAAAGGCGTACTGGGTGTTCAGGTGAATTCCGAGAAGCCCCTCAGGTTGCATGGCCCCGAGGGCGGTGGTGACGACGGCACCCCAGTCGCCGCCTTGCGCGGCCCAACTCGTGTAGCCGAGACGCTTCATCAGCTCCACCCACGCGCTTGCAATGCGCGATACGGTCCACCCGGTCTGCGTGGGCTTCTGGGAGAACCCGAACCCGGGGAGCGACGGGACGACGACGTCGAATGAATCGGCGGCGTCTCCTCCGAACGAAACCGGATCGGTCAGCGGGCCGATCAGCTTCAGGAACTCGACGATC
>JAWWPV010000500.1:0-9005 GCA_033854775.1 Trebonia sp. | reverse complement strand
ATCGTACCGTGATTTGTCGGACTTGTCGCCAACGATGAGGGTGATATTTGCCCCATGGGAGAAGCTTTGGGGCGTGTCGGCGTCCGTGCCGGCAAAGGCTATAGGGTCGCGGGGCCGACATGCCGTCAAGATGATCGAAAAGCCCCATGAATTGTTGGATCTGCTGGTCAGATGGGGTGTGGAGGCTCCAGGTTGGTCCTATTATGTCCATTTTCTAATGCAAATGAGCATTGGCGGATGCACGCGTGCACGATCGTCGTGCGTATGCACGTGCACCGGCCTCGCCGCCGAGCTTAATTACAGTTCGTGCACCCAAACTATGCACACGATTGCGGCACAGAAACGCACGGATAAGAGGCGCGTGCGTATGCACGTGCACGGGAGGCGCCGACGGCTGGTTAGCGGCGGGGGGCGGGGCGCTGGCCGTGTGCGGCCATCAGTTCCGCGAGGTCGCCGGCGGTGGGGGCGGGGACGGGGAGGTCAGACACTCCGTCCCGTGCCGGGCGCAGGCCGTCTACGAGCATGGCCAGGTACCTGCGCCATACCTCGGGCGTGACGGGGGCGGCGTACTCGGCGATGGAGGCGAGCATGAACGCGATCATCTTCAAGTCGGTCGCCTTGAAGTCCTGGCGGAGGTCGCCGGATGCCTGTGCTCGCTCGACGAGCCTGGTGATGACGGGGCCCATCCGGTCGCGGGCGTAGCAGACCTGGTCGCGGTCGTAAGTGGCGAACATCATGAGCTGGCGCAGGCCCAGGTCGCCGGCCATGGCGGTGGCGGCGTACTCCAGGTAGGTCACCAGGCCGTGCCACGGGTCGCTGGCGGCGCAGGCCTGTTCTGCGAGGGTGACGAGTGCGTCGATCCGGTCCCTGAACAGCTCGGAGACCAGTGACTCCTTGTCGGGGAACCGCCGGTAGACGGTGCCGATCCCGACGCCGGCGGCGCGGGCGACCTCGTCCAGGGTGGCGTCGAGCCCGCGCTCGGTGAACACCTCGGCGGCGGCGGCGAGGATGCGCTGCCGGTTCCGCTCTGCGTCCCGGCGCAGGGGGCGCTCGCCCGTCCCGTCCTGAGACGTTTCGTCCGTTCGAACCGTCATAGTTGTAGCCTACCCCGAACGGAGGTGGTTCCTCCGCTTCGTGTTATGCTCCTCCTGTAAGCGGAACCATACCCTCCAGAATTGGCGGTTGGAATGTCCGAGGCAAGCGTCCCCGTGCCAGCGGGGGAGAGCAGCGGGACGCAGCACGGCCGGGGCGCGGCGGCCGCCCAGCCGGACTCGCGCCGCTGGCTGATCCTAGTCGTCATCGCGGTCGCGCAGCTGATGGTGGTGCTCGACGCCACGGTCATGAACATCGCGCTGCCGTCGGCACAGCGAGACCTGGGCTTCAGCAACGTGGACAGGCAGTGGATCGTGACGGCGTACTCGCTGTCGTTCGGCAGCCTGCTGCTGTTCTGCGGCAGGCTCGCTGACCTGATCGGCCGCAAGGTCATGTTCATCACCGGCCTTGCGGGCTTCGCCGTGGCCTCCGCTGTCGGCGGGGCGTCGGTGAACTTCGGGATGCTGGTCACTGCCCGCGCCTGCCAGGGCGTGTTCGGCGCCATCCTCGCGCCGGCCGCGCTGTCGCTGCTCGCTACGACTTTCACCGACCCGAAGGAACGCGGCAAGGCGTTCGGCATTTACGGCTCGGTCGCGGCCGGCGGCGGCGCGGTCGGGCTGCTGCTCGGCGGCGCGCTGACCTCGTACCTGTCCTGGCGCTGGTGCCTGTATATCAACCTGGTCTTCGCCGGCGCGGCGATCATCGGGGGCTTGCTCCTGCTGCACAGGCAGCCGAAGGCGGCCGGGGCGCGGCTGGACGTCCCGGGCGTCCTGTTGGTTTCCGCCGGGATGTTCTGCCTGGTCTACGGGTTCTCCAACGCCGCGACGCACGACTGGTCCACCCCGTCAACCTGGGGCTTCCTCGCGGTTGGCGTCGTGCTGCTCGCCGCGTTCGCGTTCTGGATGTCGCGCGCCAAGTACCCGCTGCTGCCGCCCCGGGTGGTGCTCGACAGGAACCGGGGCGCGGCCTACCTGGGCATCCTGATCGTGGGCGCCGGCATGTTCGGCATCTTCCTGTTCCTCACGTACTACCTGCAGGACACGCTGCACTACTCGCCGGTGATCACCGGCGTCGCGTTCCTGCCGATGATCGCCGGCGTCGCCACGTCGTCCAACGTGTCCAACATCGTGCTGATGCCGCGCATCGGGCCGAGGCCGATCGTCACGGCCGGCCTGGTGCTCGCCGCCGCGGGCATGGCCTGGCTGACGCAGATAACCCCGGACTCGCAATACGCCGCGAACATCCTGGGCCCGATCATCGTGACGGGCCTCGGCATGGGCCTGATGTTCTCGACGGCGTTCAACACCGGCACGTACGGCGTGCGGCCGCAGGACACGGGAGTCGCCTCGGCGTCGGTCAACACCGGCCAGCAGCTCGGGGGGGCGATGGGCACCGCGCTGCTGAACACCATCGCGGCCAGCGCGACCGCCGGCTACCTGGCCAGCCACCTGCACGGCAAGCCGACCGCGGCGGTGGCGCAGCTGGCGCTGGTCCACGGGTACACGACCGCGTTCTGGTGGTGCGCCGGGATCTTCCTGGCCGGAGCGGTCCTCTGCGGCTCGCTGATGCGGAGTGGCCCCCTGCAGGGCCGCACCGCCCAGGCCGCGGCCCCCGCGGCCGCGAGGGCCGACGCCGAGACGACGGAGCCGGTCACCACCCCGGAGTGAATAACCTTCTTCCCGTCCGCGCCGGCCGGGCCGGCGCGGGCGTCTCCGCGAGCCGGGCGAGCACGATCGTGAAGCGGGTCATGCCTGGCCGGCTGGTCACCAGCACCGCACCGTGATGGGCGGTGACCACGGCGTCGACGATCGCGAGCCCGAGCCCTGTCGATGAGGCGTTGGTGGCGTGCGAGCGGGAGGTGTCGGCCCTGGTGAACCGTTCGAACAGGTCGGGAAGCAGCGCGGCGGGGATGCCGGGGCCGTCGTCGGTCACCGAGATCACCAGCCGGGGCGCGGCCGGCAGCGTCCCGTGCGAGACCGACTCGGCACCTCTGCCAGGCTCGCCGTAGGGCAGGACACCGCTGACCCGCACGATGACCGTGGTGCCGTCCGGGGTGTGCCGGCCAGCGTTGGACAGCAGGTTGCCAAGCACCTGCCGCAGCCGGTGCTCGTCGCCAAGGACAAGCTCGGGGTCGTCGGGCAGTTCGAGCACCCACCGGTGCCCGGGGCGTGCCACCTGGGCGTCGCTTGTGGCGTCGATGGCCAGCCGCGTCATGTCGACGGGCTCGCTGCTCAGCGGCCGGCCGGCGTCGAGCCGGGCGAGCAGCAGCAGGTCGTCGACGAGGACGCTCATCCGGGTGGACTCGGACAGTACCCGGCCGAGGGCGTGCGTTACCTCCTCTGGGGCGTCGCCGGGGTGCCGCAGGCCCAGCTCGGCGTAGCCGCGGATGGCGGCCAGGGGGGTGCGCAGCTCGTGGCTGGCGTCGGCGGCGAACCGGCGCAGCCGGGACTCGCTCGCCGCGCGGCGCCGGAGCGCGGTCTCGACGTGACCGAGCATCCGGTTGAATGCCAGCCCCACCTGGCCCGTCTCGGTTTCCGGGTCCGTGTCTGGCACCCCGGCGGGCAGCGATACCTCCCCGGACTCCAGGGGCAGCTCGGCCACCTGTGACGCGGTGGTGGCCACCCGGCGCAGCGGGCGGAGTGCGAACCGGACCCAGAAGGTGCCGAGCACGCCGGCGAGCAGCAGGACCGCGCTGAACACTGCGGCCTCGGCGAGTGCCACGTCGTGGAGAGTGTCGTGCAGCTGGGACAGCGGCAGGCCGGTGACGTGGATGGAGCCGTCTCCGTCGGGGTCACGGATCGCGGTAAGCAGGTAATCGCCGTGTGCCGAGCTCAGGTGCTTGGTGGTGGTCGGGATGTCCTGGCCGAGGCCACCGGTGCCGGACGGCTGGACCTGATACGGCGTGATGGTGAGCAGGCTCTTCTTCTCGGCGCCCGACAATGTGAACGAGCTATCGCCGACAAGCGCGGGCTCGCACTGCCCGTCGATGATGACCGCGACGAAAGTTCCCTCCGCGAGCCCCGTGCACGACGTAGTGATAGAGGGGTTGCTGCTGCCGACGTCCCAGGTGGCCGACGGAGATGGCGCGGGCGCCGGAGTCGCGCTCGTGTCGCCCTGCCAGGGCTGCACGTTGTCCGCCGTCCCGTTGCCGGCGTCTGAGTTAGCCTTGAACTGCTGCTCCCAGCAGTCGTACGCCAGCCCGGTCGCGGTCTTGAGCTCGCCGTTGAGCTCGCGCGACAGCGCCCCTTGCACGGCGAAGTAGGTGACGAGGCCGACCGTGGCGCAGCCGATGGCGAGCAGCGCGACGAGCCCGGCTATCAGCCGGCCGCGCAAGGTGCGGGGCAGCGGGACGCGGGGAAGCAGCTTCTTGACGGTCATTGACCTGGAGAATAGCCTGCCCAGTCGCTAGTCGGCTGGCTTCACCACGTACCCGACGCCGCGGACGGTGTGGATGAGCGGTTCCCGTCCCGCGTCGTTCTTCTTGCGGCTCGAACTGGTGCGCCGGGCATTTCCCGCCCGGGCGGGGCGGGGGCTACCACGCCGGTCAGCGCTTACGCCTTGCCCTAAGTCCTTACGGGGCGGGGGTGAGACGGCTCGGACATCTCCTTAGGGGTGGTGTCGGCCAGCTGGGAGAGCGTGATCGTGAACCGCGTCATTCCGGGACGGCTTGTCACGAGTACGGCGCCATGATGGGCGGCGACCACCGCGTCGACGATCGCGAGCCCGAGCCCCGTGGACGAGGCGTTGGCTGAGTGCGAGCGGGACGTGTCGGCCCGGGTGAAGCGCTCGAACAGGTCGGGCAGCAGGTCGGCGGGGATGCCTGGGCCGTTGTCTGTCACGGTGAGCACCATCCGCGGTGCGGGCGGAAGTGTGCCGTGCCTGACTGATTGGTGGCCGGTGCCGGGTTCGCCGGCAGGGAGCGTGTCGCTGACCCGGACAGTGACCGTCGTGCCGTCGGGGGTGTGCCTGCCAGCGTTGGAGAGCAGGTTGGCGAGCACCTGATGCAGTCGGTGGTCGTCGCCGCGGACGAGGACCGGGTCGTCGGGGAGTTCGAGTACCCACCGGTGGCCGCGGCGGGCGACCTGGGCGTCGCTTGTCGCGTCGATGGCCAGCCTAGTCATGTCGACGGGCTCGCGGCTCAGCGGGCGGCCGGCGTCGAGCCGGGCGAGCAGCAGCAGGTCGTCGACCAGCACGCTCATCCGGGTGGACTCCGACAGGACGCGGCCGAGCGCGTGTGTCACCGGTTCCGGGGCGTCGCCGGGGTGCAGCAGGGCGAGCTCCGCATAGCCGCGGATGGCGGCCAGGGGGGTGCGGAGCTCGTGGCTCGCGTCGGCGGCGAACCGGCGCAGCCGGGCCTCACTCGCGGCGCGCCGTCGCAGTGCCGTCTCCACGTGCCCGAGCATGCGGTTGAACGCCAGGCCTACCTGGCCGGTCTCGGATTCCGAGTTGGCGTCTGGCACGCCGTTGGGCAACACGACCTCGCCTGACTCGAGCGGCAGCTCCGCCACTTGGGTCGCAGTGGCCGCGACCCGGCGGAGTGGCCGCAGCGAGAGCCGGACCCAGAAGGTACCGAGCACGCCGACGAATACCAGGACGCCGCTGAAAACGACGGCCTCGACGATCGCGACGTCTTTGAGCAGGTCGTGCATGTTGCTCAGCGAAAGGCCGGTGACGTAGGTGCCGTTGGGGTCGTTGACTACGGTGAGCTCGTACTCTCCGTCCCCCGACTGCAGGTACTTGGTGTGGGTCCCTGGCGCTGGCTGGCCCTGGTTGGGCAGCTGGCTCGCCGTGATGTCGGAGAGGGTGCGCGTGTCCGTGGCGGACAGCGTGATCGGCTTGTTCGGCACGATCGCCGCGCTCCACTGGCCGTGGTGGAGGCACGCGATGAACGTTCCGTCGTCGAGCCCTTCGCAGTACATGGTGCCGATGGCGCTGGAAACGGGCCCGTGCCCGCTCTGCGGGCTGGCGCTCTGCGCGTGCTGGCTGCCCTGATCGTCGGCGTCGTGGTCGTTGTCGCTTGTGCTTGAGTTGAACCAGGAGTCCAAGCAGCTGTTCGCGACGCTGGTCGCGGCCTGCAGCTGGTTGTCGAGCTCGTCGGACAGGGCGCGCTGGAAGGCGAGGTAGGTGACGACGCCGACCGTGGCGCTGGCCATGGTGAGCAGCGCCACCAGGCCGGCAATCAGCCGACCGCTGAGCGTCCGGGTCAGCCGCCTGTACCGGTGTCGGCGTGGCCCGGCGACCCTGGGCATATCAGCCAGCTGGCTTCAGCACGTACCCGACGCCGCGGACGGTGTGTATGAGCGGTTCCCGCCCCGCGTCGATCTTCTTGCGCAGATAGCTGATGTAGAGCTCGACCACGTGCGCCTGGCCGCCGAAGTCGTAGTTCCAGACCCGGTCGAGGATCTGGGCCTTGGACAGCACGCGCCGCGGGTTGCGCATCAGGAAGCGCAGCAACTCGAACTCGGTCGCGGTCAGGTCGATGAGGTCGCCGGCGCGGCGCACCTCGCGGGCGTCCTCGTCCATCGTCAGGTCCGCGACGGTGAGCGCGGTCTCGCCGCCGCTCGTCCGGGCCAGGTTCGCCCTGCGGAGCAGCCCGCGCAGCCGGGCGAGCACCTCCTCGAGGCTGAACGGCTTGGTGACGTAGTCGTCGCCGCCGGCGGTCAGCCCGGCCACCCGGTCCTCTACCGCGTCCCTCGCGGTCAGGAAGAGCACGCAGACGCCCGGGTGCTCGGCGCGCATCCGCCGCATGACCTCGACGCCGTCGAAGTCGGGAAGCATGATGTCGAGCACGACCGCGTCCGGGCGGAACTCCCGCCCTGTCTTGACCGCCTCGGCCCCTGACCCCGCGGTCCGCACGGACCAGCCCTCGTAGCGCAGGACGCTGGACAGCAGCTCGGCGAGGCTCGGCTCGTCGTCCACCACGAGCACCCGGACGGGGGTGCCGTCCGCGTGCTGCGTGCCTGCACCCCGCCCAAGCGCCGCCGCGGGCGCAGGAGTGGCCGTCGCCGTCGCGGTCGCCGCGCCGGTCATTACGGCCTGCGGGTAGGCGGCGCCGGCCGGCGCTTCGTCCCTCGGGTCATCAGGCATCATCGATCGCTCATTCGTAGAAGCTGAGTTACGGGCTTGCCCTTACAGCATGGCAAGACCCCGAGACCTGAACCCCGAAAATTTGATATGGATTTCCTCTGAGAATCTGCGCCGCCGGCGCTCAGTGGCCGCGGCAAACGCTTTCAGCCGTCAAGCACGCGCGCGAGCTTGGACCCGTGCCCGGCAGGCCGGGCCCCGGCCGTGAGCAGCACGTCTGCCGCCGCCCGCTGGAGCGGCGGGTCGGCGGCCGGCACCTCGACCTCGATCTCCCGCCACCGCAGTTCCTCCCCGGCGGGACGGCCTCCGGTGCCCTCCGGGGCAGGGTCGCCGCCTGGCGGTAGCCGTCGCGCGGTCACCAGGTCGTCGGCGACCTCCGCCACGACGCGGCCATCGCCGCCACGGAGCGTCACGACCGTCCGTTCCGTGTTGAGGGTGGCGATCGGGCCGAGTGGCCGGCCGCCGGTTACCTCGGCTACCCGCGCGGCGAGCACCTCAGGTACCTGCCGCGCGGCCGTGCCGAGCGGCGCGTGCACTTCCCTGCGGGCGCCGGAGCCCGCGGGCAGCTTGAGGTGCCACCCCTCGTCCGTGCCGCCGGTGCGCCGCCGCAGCGTGATCTTGCCGGCGGCGAGCCGCCCGTCGGCGGTGTCGAAGTACGTCGCGGACAGGTGGTACAGCACCGGGGCGGCCTCGCTGACCCCCGCCAGCCCGGCGAAGGAGGGGCGCTCGAACCCGGCGTCCACGTCGAACTTCTGCTCGATCTCCAGGAACTCCGACATGCGCGCCGTCCCGCCTCTCCTAGGGTTACCGGCAGTTTAATGAATAAGGAACGATTGGTGTCTTCGCCTTCCCCGTCCGCAGCCTCCTATGTGACGAACGTTAAGTAGCAGGTAAGTCACCATGCGTATGCAATAGGCTGCCGCCCATGCGAGCAGACGCGGGACTGACCATCCGGACCGGCCCGCCCAGCCGTCAGGACCGGCGTGGTGCCACTCGCCACCGCGTGCTCCTCGCCGTCGGTGCGGCGGCCGCCGCGGCGGCCGCGATCGCCTACCTCACCGCGGTAGCCACCCACCCGATGGCCGCCATGCTCAAGGGCTTCGACCTGCGGGTGTACCTCGGGGGCGCGCGGCAGGCGCTCAGCGACCCCGGCCGGCTCTACGCCTGGACCTACGACGGCCACCCGGGCATCCAGTTCACCTACACCCCGTTCGCCGCGCTGCTCCTCGCGGTCGGCCTCGCGCTCCCGTTCAACGCGCTGATGGGCCTGGTCACCGGGATATCCGTGCTCGCACTCTGCGTCACCGTCGGTATCGCGTTCCGCGAGCTTGGCTGGCGGGGAGCGTCGCGCCTCGGCGCGGCGCTGCTCGTGGCCGGCCTGGCGCTGTGGACCGAGCCGGTGCAGCGCGCCCTCTTCCTCGGCCAGGTCGAGATCGTCCTGATGGCACTGGTCACCTGGGACCTGTGCCAGCCGGACGGGCGGCGCCTGAAGGGCGCGGCGACGGGCCTCGCGGCGGGGATCAAGCTCGTGCCGCTGCTGTTCATCGTCTACCTCCTGCTGACCAGGCGGTTCAGGCAGGGCGCGGTGGCGACGGCGGCGTTCGCCGTGACCGTCGCCGCCGGCTTCACCGCGTTCCCCTCGGCGTCCGTGGCCTGGTGGCTCGGCGGCGACTTCGTCGCGGCGGGACGTGCCGGCTTCGTCGGCGGCCAGCAGAACCAGTCGCTGCGCGGCGCGCTGACCAGGCTGGCCGGCTCAGTGAACGGGGCGCAGGCGGCCTGGCTGATCGTCGCGGTCGCCGTCGCGCTCGCCGGGCCCGCCGCCGCCGACC
>JAWWPV010000499.1:0-5266 GCA_033854775.1 Trebonia sp. | reverse complement strand
CCGATCAAGATCTATGCCTTCGCGACGATGAACACCCAAGGCTGGCTTACCCGGCGAAGTGACCTCATAGGCGGCGAGGCCCAGTCCGCCGAGTCGCTGCGTTAGGAGCAGGCAGACATGACCTCAGCTGGCCATCCTGAGTCCAGGCAACGAGCAGGCCGCACTTGGCTGGCCGTCGTGCTGGCGATAGCCGCCTTCGCGGTGCTCGGTGCGCTCCCGGCCATCCTGCCGGCCTTGCACCTGTCCGTGAGTGCCTCGCCCACCTCCAGCGCCGGGGTTCGCTTGCTCCAGGCCCCACCGGCGCTCAGCAGCGTCTCGCTCCCGGCCGTCGCGAAGCCGGTCAGCCCGCGGCGGCCGGCCGCGACCTTGCCCGGCGTCAGCGAGTCACGGGAGGCCGTCGCGGTCGGCCGGCAGGACAACTGGCTCCGCCGCATGCTGCACGAGTCTTTCCGCCTCTCCCAACCCCGGGTCGTCGCTTCCCCGAGCCAATTGCCAACGCTCGTGCTGACCTCCGCGCGGCCCGCATCCGTCGTGGCCGGGCCGCCAGCACTGACGTCCCAAAGGTCCCGCTACACGGTCGCAGACCTGGTGCATTACGGGGCACTGGTACGACTGCCGAACGGTGCCGCGCTCCTGGAGAAGAACGTTTTCGTCGCGCCAGGGGCGCACCTCGAACTCTCGTCGGCCCGAGCGCAGGCGATCTACCTGGACAGCACGCCGCACGGGTCGGCATCGATCGTCGGCTGGGGAGGCAGCATGGGTTTCGACGGCACCAGCGCTCATCCCCTGGTGATCAAGGGCTGGCGCGAGGCGACCATGTCGCCGGCGACCGACAGCGGCAACGGCCGGCCGTACATCCGCGAGGTGGCCGGCCGGATGACCCTGACCGATGTCCGGGTGTCCTTTCTTGGCTTCTGGAGCGGCCGGACCGGCGGTGTCGCGTGGACGGGCCTGACCAACCGTCCAAGCAGCGGCGGCGCGGCCGCGACGACCTTCACGGACAACACCTATGGCTCATTCGTGTCACGTGGCCGTGACATGAAATTCTCCGCTGACCTGTTCGAGTCCAACCAGCTGGACGGCTTGCACATCCACCGGGGCACAGTCAGTACCTCGGCCCGGTCGAGTGCGGCGGTGCGCAACGGCGCGAACGGCTTTCATATCGATCGCGCCACCCAGGGGACCGTCTTGCGGCAGGACGTGTCCCAGCACAACGCCACCAACGGCTTCCTGATCGACGGCCGGCCGCTAGTCGCCTCCGCCTCCGCCTCCGGGGACGGAGTGGCGCCCGGGTCGGGAACAAAGATCGAGAACAGCGCTGCGCTTGGGAATGCGCGAACCGGCATCCTGGTCGAAGGCGGGACCGGAACGCTCCTCGATGAAGATGAGGTATGCGCTCGGCAGTCCGGCATCGCCCTCCGCTACGGGGCTAGCAGGACGATCGTGGATGGCAGCGACGTCCGCTGCGGCCCCCGGGTGGGAGTCTCCATCGGGCCATCGGCTCCGGGCACGCTGCTGTCGGGCACTGCGGTGTCGGGCGCGCGCATCGGTGCAATGGTCAAGAGCTCCGGCCCCATCGAGATGGACCACAGCCGGATTACCCAGGTCGCTGTCTTCGGCATCACTGTCCGGGGAGCGTCCTCCATCGTGACAGGCCAGGACAACGTCATTTCAGGAACCGGCTTCCGGGCCGTGGATGTTCGCGCCGATGCCCGATCACCCGCCCTGTCCGGCGGCAACACTGCTGACTGGGAGTATCACAACAAGGTCACTGTCTGGTCCTATCTCGAGTTCCACCCGCTCGCGATCTTGTGGCTGAGCATCATCTTCCTGGTGACCGCCGGGGCGCTCTGGTCCCGCCGCCGGCGCCTGCCACCGCATCCCTACCCGCACAGCACGCGGTGGACTGGTCGGCCGGAGGAGCTCAGGCGGCTTACCCCCGACCTGGTGGGCGCCGCCGTCGGGCCAACCCCCCAGGCCGATTCCGAGCCCCGTTACCCCATGCCGGACAACAGGCCGGGGCACGACCGTGGGCCGGGCGACTATCACTGGTCAGCTAGCCCGGCGCCTTACTATCGCAGGCCGGAGGACACCCGGCCGCAGGACGCGAGGCACCCGGAGGACGTAGCACCGCGACAGGCATGGACTGAGATCCGGCCGCCTGACGTCCGGGATCCCGGACCTTACCGGCACGCCGCACTGCCTCCTCGCCCGGAGCCTGCCGATTCGACCGGGCCCCTGCCCCCAGTAGCAGGGGGTCGCTCGTGACTCGCCACCCGATCGCCGGATCGAGCCTGGCGCAGGCGGCGGTGGCGACACTCCTGCTTCTTGCGGCTGCTGCATGCTCTGCCACCTCCTCGCCCCCGGCGAAGACCCGTTCCGCAGCCAGCGCCCCCCCAACGGCCAGCACGCCGTCGACCTCCAGCGGATCCGCGAGCGGGACCGGATCGCCGTATTCGGCCGGCGGGAAGCCGTCTGGCTGCGGCACCAGGAGGGCCATCAAGGTGGCGACCGCCGGGGAGCTGCAGGCGGCCCTGGCCGCCGCCCGGCCGGGTGCCACGATCCAGCTGGCCGCGGGCACCTACCAGGGCGACTTCACCGCGACCTCGTCCGGGACGCGGGCCGCCCCGATCACGCTGTGCGGAAACAGGAAAGCGGTCATCGAGGGCGAGAGCGTCACCCACGGCTATGCCCTGTATCTCGATCGCGCCTCATGGTGGCGGCTCGCGGGATTCAGCGTGACCGGTGGCCAGAAGGGCGTCGTGGCCGACGGCGTCACCCATGACCTCGTCGATGGCCTATATGTGCACGGAACCGGAGATGAGGGCATTCACCTCAGAGCGTTCAGCAGCTACAACGCCGTCGTGGGCAACATCGTCCGCGACACGGGCCGGCATGTGCAGTTCTTTGGTGAGGGAATATATATCGGCTCCGCGCACAGTAACTGGTGCAGGTATACGAAATGCCGTCCAGACGCGAGCAATTACAACGTCGTGGCAGACAACAACATAGCCGATACGACCGCTGAGAGTATCGACATCAAGGAGGGAACGACCGGCGGCCGCATAATCGGTAATCGTCTCAGCGGGACGGGAATGGTGCCCTCGGCGGCAACGGCATGGGTCAATGTTAAGGGCAACGGCTGGAAGATCCTGGACAATACCGGCATGGACAGCCCGGGCGACGGGTTCCAGGTCCACCAGGTCTATCCCGGCTGGGGGGTCGGCAACGTCTTCCGGGATAACACGGCGGCGATACACGGCTCCGGCTACGGCATCTACGTGCAGAGTCACGACCTGCGGACAATTGTGGCCTGTAATAACGTCATCACTGGCGTTGGCAGTCACCTTTCGAACCTCTCATGTTCCGATAACTACTCATGAAGGAGACCAGACAATGAGCCTGCCTTTTCCTCGCCTGCGCCTGACGGTGATCGGGACGGGTTACCTGGGTCTGACGCATGCCGTTTGCATGGCGGATCTTGGTCACGATGTCCTGGCGATCGACATAGACGCGGCCAAAGTGGCCAGGGCCGCGAGCGGCGAAGCCCCTTTCTTTGAGCCTGGTCTCGAGCCGTTGCTACGCAAGAACCTGGAGGCAGGCCGGCTCCGCTTTACCACTTCATACGCTGACGTGGGCGGGTTCGGGGATGTGCACTTCCTCTGCGTCGGGACGCCCGAGTCGGCCGATGGCTCGGCCGACCTGCGGTACGCCTACGACGCTATCGACGCGCTCGCCCCGTATCTCACCCGCCGGTGCCTGCTGGTCGGGAAGTCCACCGTCCCCGTCGGCACCGCGCAGCGGCTGACGGCCCGCGTCCAGGAGCGGGCGCCGGCCGGGGAGGAAGTAGAACTCGCCTGGAACCCAGAATTCCTCCGCGAGGGCATGGCGGTCCAGGACAGCCTGTCACCCGACCGGCTCGTCTTCGGCGTCTCCTCGTCGTGGTCAGCGGACCGGCTCAGGGATGCCTATGCGGTGCCGCTGTCGAACGGAACGCCTGGCCTGGTCATGGACCTCGAAACGGCTGAGCTGGTCAAGGTGGCGGCCAACTCGTTCCTGGCGACGAAGATCTCCTTCATCAACGCCATGGCCGAGGTCTGCGAGGCATCGGGGGCCGACGTGATCCGGCTCGCCGCCGCCCTCGCACAGGACGAACGAATTGGCGGGAAGTTCCTCTCACCTGGCCTGGGATTCGGCGGCGGCTGCCTGCCCAAGGACATCCGGGCCTTCCGGTCGACGGCGCGGAGCCTGGGAGTCGGCTCGGTGGACACCTTCCTCAGCGAGGTTGACACCATCAACCTGAGCCGCCGGGCCCGGGTCACCGACCTGGCCCGGGAAGTGGTCGGGGGATCGCTGGATGGACGGCGCGTCGCGGTGCTCGGCATCGCGTTCAAGCCAGGCAGCGACGACGTCCGCGACTCGCCGAGCCTGGCCGTATGCGACCAGTTGGCCCGGGAGGGGGCCGTGGTGAGCGTGCACGACCCAGTTGCCATGGACAATGCCGCCCGGGTCAGGCCGAATCTGCACTACGCCGAGACGGTCACCGAGGCTGCCGCGGGAGCCGACGCGGTCCTGCACCTCACCGAGTGGGCCGACTACCGCGCGATTGATCCAGTGGCGCTGGGCGAGGTAGTCGCGCGGCGCAATGTCGTCGACGCACGGTGCGCGCTTGACGACCGGTTCTGGCGTGCGGCCGGCTGGACCGTGCGGATCCTGGGGCGCCCCTGACGGGTGGCGCGGCGGATCAGGACGTGCCGGCCAGGAACCCGAGCAGGTCCTGGGGCGTTCCCCGTTATTAACTGCGCACGGCGAGGTCAGCTGCTGGCGGCGAGGAAGGTCAGCACGTCCTGCCGGGTGATCAGGCCGGCCGGGCGGCCATCCACCAGGACCACCGCGGCGCCCGCCTTCTCCAGCGCGCCCACCGCCCGGCTGACCGGCTCGCCCGAGCCCACCATGGGCAGCGGCGCCGACATGTGCCCCTCGATCGGGTCGTGCGGCTTGGCCCGGCCCGCGACCAGCGCGTCGAGCAGGTCGCGCTCCACGATGGAACCGATCACCTCGGCCGCCATGACGGGCGGCTCCTCCTTCATCACCGGCAGCTGGGAGACGTTGTACTCCCGGAGCAGCCCGATGGCGGCTGACACGGTCTCCTCCGGGTGGGCGTGCACGAACTCCGGCAGCCCGGGGAGCTTGCGGCCCAGCACGTCGGCCACCCGGGGCTCCTTGGTCTCCGAGGTGAGGAAGCCGTAGTCGGCCATCCACTCGT